>JAJIYK010000113.1 GCA_020881235.1 Rickettsia endosymbiont of Oxypoda opaca
ATTTTGGCTAATCAAATAATCTGTATAAATATCAAGTAATTTTTCTTTCAATTCTTATTTCCGTGATTATTGTTTATCTCCTCATTTCTTATATTAATTTTACACTTCTTGCAACCTTCACTGCGTAACATGAGTAATTTACCGTAGTAGCAACCATAGAAGCACAAATAGCTACTAGCAGCATTATTAAAGGGTTATAAACACCAAACATTTTCATCGAGTGGAATATTAGTTCACGCTGAAATCCTATAGCAAGATTGGCAACAAAACTATCAACAAATAATAAGCTATATATTTCAAATGGCGTCATGTTAATATTTAAAATGAATTTTTGGTGTCATCCCTGCACAGGGGCGTCGTTGCATGACTCGAGAGAATCACGTTTTACTTAAAGCAACATCTTAGTCTGGTAATTTTTTAAAAAATTATCAATAATTATTTTATCTTTTTCATCTATTTCCCCGGAAGTCGGAGTTAAATTAGAAAGCTTATTTAATTGAGCAAGCAAATTTACTAATTTATTCAGGGTTTCGGCAATATTTTTCGTAGCTACTATATTATTCTCGTTTCTTTGCAAGGTCAGCAAAGTAAGTTCGTCTTCCAGTAAAATAATAAGCCTAGCAATAAAATTATATAGGCTGTCTATGGTATCTATTATATCTTTGGTCATACAGCGTCATTCAAAAAGCTTGATACAAGCGAATTTTTCGGCGTTCGCCTGTGCTCACGTACTTTAGTACGCTGTGCAGGCTCTTCCTTAAATTCGCCTTGCCTGAAGCTTTTTGAATTTAGCTGTAAATTATCGCCGCCGGCAATAGGTTTAAGCCCGACAAAAGCCCTTTTCTCATTTAACGTCATGAAATTAGCACCGGCTATTTTAGCCCATAAATTTTCTCTTTTTTCGGTAAGAGCCGATATACTATCTCGATCAAAATCGATAATGAGATCTTCTTGATATAAATGTGAAAACCAATTGCTTAAAGCGTCGGCAAGCTTATCAAGCAAAGGTATTAACGTTTCTTCCCACAAAGCAAGCCGTGCCTCTTGCATATTGCTATAAGTATTATCGCCGTTAATACCGAGTAATTGAGGCGGTACACCGAAAGCTAAGGCTATCTCTCTTGCCGCTGAATTTTTTGACTCAATAAAATCCATATCTTTAGGGTTAACGCTCATCTCTTGCCAGCCGAGACCGCCTTCTAATAATAACGGTTTGCCGGAGTTATTACTACCGGTAAATTTATCCACTAGCTGAGCTTGCAACCTTTCAAATTGTTCATCACTAAGATAGCCGTTTCCGTCTTTTACTATTAATGCACCGCTAGGACGTGCTCCATTTCGCAACAAAGAATTATTCCAATAAGTGGCTTGCTGATGTAAATCAATCGGTAAAGAAGCGGCGTCCAAGGCTGATAATCCATAATGCCCGTTAGTTGGATGGTAGTTTTTTAAATGCAAAACCCTACTTATTTTATTAATAGGATTAATACGGTAAATTTTTTCGCCGCTGCTACTTTTATATCGATAAGCAACCGCTTGATTTTGCTCCAATACTATTTCTGTAGCAGTTGGATGCAGTAAATAAATCTCTAGCGGTTTTATATCTGATGTAGATAAAATATAGCTATTCCCGAATAACAACTTACTTGCTATCAATTCACTAAAAAAATCAGCACCGGCCTTTTCCGGATTAGGTTTTTTTAATAAATGATATAGCGGATGCTTTGCAATTACTTCATTATTTTTCATTAATTTCCAAGGCACGTGACCTGCCGATTGAGCTATTAAATTAACGCATCTATAGACTATGACGTTTTTTCGATAAGCATCTATACCGACTTTGATTTCTCGCAAATCACCGTAGGCTATATTATTAAACTCAATAAAAGATTGTGATTTACGGTTTTGGTCTCTAAAAATATTCTTCAAATATTTCCTGATCATAACAGCCTCAAATATTTATTACATATAAAAATTATATAACAATTTATTTGATCCACTAAGAGAGCTGTAAATTTTAGAAATTAAATCAACATTGCCGCATCGTAGCCGGCATTGTTGCCTGAATACCCCAAACGTCATTGCGAGGCGGCGTTGTTGCATGGATCGGAATCATTACAAAAAACCCCGTCATTGCGAGAAGGGACGTAGTGCCGACGTGGCAATCTAGGAAAAAAAACAGCAAAAAATGCTATGAAAATTATTATTTTCTAGATTGCCACGCCGCTTACAGCGGCTCGCAATGACGTTGCAGGTATCCACGCAACAACGTCGATCTACTATAAGAGATGTGCAAAAATGTATTTCTTCAATTATATTAATATATTTTAAAAATTCTATGGCTCGTGCCTTTAAGATTTACTTGACATGTATCCACAAAGTAATTACAATATACTAAGACATTTATATTGGTATTGAAAAATGCATGCAGAAATTATTAAAATTGGTAATTCTAAGGGATTAAGAATCCCTCAAGCTTTTCTTAAACAATGCAAAATAAGAAATACTGTAAATTTAACAGTAAAAAATCATTCTCTTATAATAACTCCTTATGAAGAGATAAGAGACGGTTGGGAAGAAAGCTTTAGCCTTATGGCTAAAAAGAAAGATGATTACCTTTTAGATGAAAATTATATGGACTCTTCTTTAGATACAGAGGAATGGGAATGGTAAATGTTAGTCGATTCGATATATTACTTATTTCTCTTGATCCCTCTCAAGGAGCAGAAATAAAAAAGACCAGACCATGCTTAGTTATTTCTCCTAATGAAATGAATAAATATATTAATACTCTTATTGTTGCACCTATGACAAGTAAAATTAAAAACTATCCAACTCGGATACCGGTTACCTTTGATGGTAAGAAAGGGAGTATTGTTCTTGATCAAATTTGTACTATAGATAAATCTAGAATTATAAAAAAACTCGGGGTGCTAGACGACAAAACTATAACTTTAGTTTTTAAGACTTTAGAAAAAATATTTACTTGAATTATAAATATAGATTTAAAAACAAATTTTACTTATTTTTTCATAAGCTAATTCTAATTCATCAGTAGTGATTGAATAAGGAGGTAATAAATAAATAGTATTACCTAGAGGTCTAATTAATAATCCGGCTTCTAAAAATTTCAGTTTAAGCAGTTGATTATGATTGCTATCACTGTTTTTTAAAGCAAATGCACTAATAGTGCCAAGTATTCTTGAATGTTCAATATTTGGGCAATTTGCTTTTAAGTATGAAATCCCTTTTTTATGGGATTGATTGATAGACCGCACCGCATTTTGGGTATTTTCTTGCTGAAGCAATTTTAGCGATGCTAAAGCTGCAGCACATGCTAAAGGGTTGGCCGTATATGAATGCCCATGGGCAAAAGCATATTTCCATTCATTACCCAGAAAAGCATTATAGATATTATCTGTTGTAACCGTAAGTGCAAGGGGTAAAAATCCTCCTGTTATTCCTTTTGAGAGACACAAAAAGTCTGGTGTTAAGCCAACTTGCTCGAGTGCAAAATAGCTTCCTGTGCGACCAAACCCCGTCATTACTTCATCGAAAATTACCAAAATATCTTTTTTTCTAACTTGCTCTATAATAGTTCTAATAAATTCAGGTCTACACATACGCATACCGCTTGCACCTTGTACTAAAGGTTCAAGAATAAGTGCTGCAATTTTATGGCTATATTCATTTAAATATCCATTCAAGACAGATAAAGCATGATCCTCTTTTAATTTTATATTTAAATCTTCCTCCCAAGTTTCGGGGTATGGAATAGTTAATACCTTAAAAAAGAGGTCAGAGAAGGTATTATGAAATCCTGAATGTGCTCCTACAGACATTGCACCAAATGTGTCTCCATGATATCCACCTTCAAAGCTTAAGAATAATGTCCGATCACATTGATTTTGATTATGCCAATATTGATAAGCCATTTTTAAGGCGACTTCTACAGAAGTTGAGCCATTATCAGAAAAGAAAAATCTATTTAATTCTTTAGGTAATAACTCGCTTAAATTTTCGCATAACTCAACAGCAGGTGCATGAGTAAAGCCCGCAAAAATAACATGCTCAAGTTTTAAAGCTTGGTCATAAATACTACGAGCAATATCGGGATGTGCATGACCATGTAGATTAACCCACCAGCTGGAGATAAGGTCAAGATACGGCTTATTATTTTCATCATAGATATAAGAGCCTTTAGCCTTTTTAATAGCAATATTTGGTGAGGCTGTTTTTTCTTGAGTAAAAGGATGCCAAATGATTTTTTTATCACGAGTAGAAAGAGAGGTCATTATTATACTCTAAATATTTGTTTTAAATTCTGAGTTAACGGTATTTTGCTTAAAACTTCCTTATTAATTTCAGGTAAATAAGGAAATTGAATTAAAATTTTTGTTGCACCGTAATACTCTATCGCATCACAATTATATTGATTTAGTTCACCGCTGACAATACACCCTAGTATTTCTATATCTCTACTTCTCAAAGCCTCTAAACTTAATAAAGTATGATTAATAGTACCAAGTTCAGAACTTGCAACAAGAATAACAGGTATAGAAAAAAGCTTTATCAAGTCAATCATTAGATAATTACGATTAATAGGAACTAACAGCCCGCCTGCACCTTCAACGATTAAATCTTTAGCTTTGGGCAGTTTAATTTTGCTTATATCAATTTCCTCATTTTCAAACATTGCCGCCAAATGAGGTGATAATGGTTCTTGATAAAGATATACTTCTTTATGTATTTTATTCCCTGTAAGGTAGGATATAGCTTGGCTATCAGTATGCTCGTAACCCCCGGTTTGAATCGGTTTAAAATACTCGTACCCGGTATGTAAACATAGCCAACCGGATATAAGCGTTTTACCGATATTTGTATTTGTACCTGTAATAAAAACTTGCATTATATTCTCTTTTTTTCCTTGAAGAATCGCATGCGATTCTTCAAGGAAGTTTTAAATAATGAGTAATAAAGGCAAAAGGCGGCTTCCGCCTTTATTACAAAATAATTTTATATTTCTTATTTTCGCTACTCTTCGTTTATCCGGAGTGTATTCTCTTCATTATTCCAAAAAATACTTTATAAGTTATACTAAATTCCTGATCATGATTTTTGATTAGGTTCTTTATTTTATTTAGAGGCATTGTTGTAGAGCTTGCACCGGCACCTAAATTTTGTAAATACTTTATAAAAAAATAAGCATTTTTGAATGTTAGCTGAAAATCTTTGATGTCAAAATGGTAATTATTTGGTTCTAATGTTAATAAAAAACTGATTAAATTTTTTTTAAGCGGATATTGTTTAAGCATTATAGATAACTCATACTCTTTGAGAATATCTTGCCACTCTTTAAAAGTTCCATCAAGTAAGCAAGAAAAAGCCAATATTTTTGACTGTGCATAGAATTTTTGCAAAGTCGCTTCTAGATTACTCACCCATTGTAGTGCAAAATTGCTAATAATAAGACCGTGATCCTGAAAATCTTCATATTCCATATCACTTATATAAAAATTAAACTTCTTAAGCTTGCAAAATTTATTCTGCACTATTTTTATCATGTTTGGTGCAATATCATTAAGTGTATATGAAGATTTGGGATAATGTGATAATAAGCCTGCCGTTACATAACCTGTACCTGCTCCTAAATCTAGAATCGTTTCTGGATAAAATCCATAGTCGAACTCACGCAATTTTGTAACTAAAATATGTGCACTTTCCTTTTGAACATTTGCGACATTATCATAAGAATTACTTGCTGCATCAAATCTTGTCTGAATTTTTCTTTTCATAATGTTTTAAGTACCTTAAGAAGCTGTGCTATATCTTGTTCTTTATGGCTAATGTTAAGAGCAATACGAATACGTGATGATCCGGGAGGAACGGTTGGAGGTCTAATACAGGAAGCAATAACTCTATTTTGTAACAGATTTTCTTTTGCCTTAATCGCTAACTCTTCTGCACCTAAAATAATTGGAATAATATGTGAAGATGATAGACCGATATCAAAGCCTAAATTTGTAAGACCAACTCGCAAAGTAGCACCCAAAGAAAATAAATAGTTACGTTCTTCTTCAAAATCTTTTATCATATCCCAAGCTTTACTTGCAGCACCTATTACCATAGGGGAACTCGCAGTAGAATAAATAAAACCCGAAGCTTTATTTATTAAATAATCTTTTAATATTTGGCTGCAAGCTATATAGCCTCCGCTACCTCCTAAAGCTTTGCTAAAAGTACCCATGATAAGATGAGGAATATGTTTCATATTAACTGTTGTTGATAAACCATATCCATAATGACCAATAATACCGGTAGCATGAGCTTCATCCAAATATAAAAAAGCACGATGCTTTTCGGCTAAAGATACTATTTCATGAATAGGCAAGATATCACCGTCCATGCCAAAAATAGTTTCTGTGACGATAAATTTTGGCTTTTGGTCATTTTCGTATTTATTTAGAAGAGATGATAAATGTTCCATATCATTATGATGGTATCTAATAAGTTCGGCACCGCTTAAAAAAACTGCTTGATAAAGACTGGAATGATTTAATTTGTCAAAAAATACCAGTGCTTTTGTGCCTAGAATTTTAGAATCAAGTAAACTAGATAAAACACTAAAATTCGTTTGAAATCCGGAATTAAAGATAAGGGCTGCCTCAGTCTCTTTATCTTGTGCAATTTTATTTTCCAGAGATTCAAATAATTTATTATTACCCGAAAGCAATCTAGAGCCGGTAGCTCCGACCCCATAACTGTCTAGAGCCAGCTTCGCTGCTTTAATAACCAAAGGATGATGACTTAAGGCAAGATAATCATTTGTGGAGAAATTTACGTAAGGTTTTTGGTCTAGATATTCTAGTTCTGGTAATTTACGATATTTCCCTGTATTATGCAGCGTAGATAAATATTGTTTATATAATTCGTACATTTAGATTTACTTAATTTGGTTAGGCTTAACGTTATGCAAAAAAAATGGACTTTACACCAGGCAAAAGAAATTTTCAATTTACCTTTAACAGAGCTTCTTTATAAAGCTCAAAAAATACACCTAGATCATTTTATTCCTGCTACAGTACAAATCAGTACCCTTTTAAATATAAAAACAGGAAGTTGTCCGGAAAATTGTTCTTATTGTCCTCAATCTGCACATTATAACACGGGTTTAAAAAAAGAGCCACTTATGAAAATGGCAGAGGTGGTTGCTGCAGCTAAAAGAGCAAAAGATGCAGGGAGTAGCAGGTTTTGTATGGGGGCTGCATGGCGTGGACCACGAGATGAAGATTTAAAAATTGTTTGTGAAATGATAACGGAAATTAAAAAATTAGGCTTAGAAACGTGTGTAACTCTTGGGTTGTTAAAAGATTCTCAGGCACTCATGCTTAAGGAATCAGGGCTTGATTTTTATAACCATAATATAGATACCTCACCTGAATTTTATGAGCAAATCATCACAACTCGTACTTTTGAAGATCGCTTAAATACATTAGAATCGGTTAGAAAATCCGGTATTAAGGTTTGTTGCGGTGGTATCTTAGGTCTCGGAGAAACAAATGATGATCGTATAAAAATGCTGACTCTTCTTGCAAATTTAGAAGAACCACCGGAATCTGTTCCCATTAACAAGCTGATAAAAATTCCAGGCACACCTCTTGAAAATCAAGCAGATATTGACCCTTTTGATTTTGTTCGAACAATTGCACTTGCCAGAATTTTAATGCCCAAATCTTATGTCAGGCTTTCAGCAGGACGTGAACAAATGTCGGATGAATTACAAGCGTTATGCTTCATGGGCGGGGTAAACTCTATATTTTACGGTGAAAAATTACTTACTGCGGGTAATCCTATTCCAGAGCGAGATAATCAATTATTTGAACGCCTTGGCTTAAAAAAATTACAATAATATTAATGCAAACTTAAATAGTCCCAATTATAAATTGTTTTCTTAATGACCTTGCAAAAAAATAACGACATTCTCCGGTGAGCCAAATTTATTAACCGTGCTAGCGGATATTTTATTTAAATATTTATCAAATAACTTGTACCTTGAGCTATAATTTCTAATCACAAAAATACCTCCAACCCCTATATCATAGAGACTTTTGAGCCTTTTTACAACTCCAAATAATTTTTAATACTAACATAATTATTTTTTAATTATTTCAAATTACTCTATTTATAATAATTTATTTGTGTTATAAATCGTTAAATTATGATTAAAATAAAATATAACAAGGAGGTAGAATTAAGAATAATTATGGATACAAACCAAAAAGATTCAGTATTAAGTTGTTTCGATGTAGCTAATTATTTTTTAGTTTTAGTAGATAGAGAAGCCGGAGACACTATAACTCAATTAAAGTTACAAAAACTAGTTTATTTTGCTCAAGGGATAAGCCTTGCTTTATTTAACAAGCCACTTTTTAACGAAGAAATTGAAGCTTGGGAATTCGGACCGGTAGCACCAAAATTACGTATACCGTTTGGCAATCTAAAGAATGGTCCAATTGCAGCCCCCGGTGAGATGGATTTTGATATTTATAATCAGCAACAAAAAGGATTCATTTATAAAATATATTCTGTATATGGTGAACATACAGCACATTATTTAAGTAATTTAACTCATACGCATTCTATTTGGCAAGAAGCTATAAAAAGAGAAGATACAACAATTACTAAACAAGAAATGCAGAATTTTTTTCAGAAATTTTTTACTGATACTGAAGATGCTAAACATAATTTTTCATTTCTTACTCCAAAAGATATGGAAGAAATAGAAAACGCAGAAGATCGGTGGTGGATGAGTTATGATAGTGGGGTACCTGCTGAAGATATCACAGAACAACTCTTAAAAGCAAAACAGAAACAAGAAGGTAAAAAAATTGAAAGTTATTTGGTCTGATGAAGCTTTAAAGCAGTTAGAGTTTTGGAAACGTAATAACCCCCAAATAATTAAACGAATCCAGCTTTTGATAGATAATATTATTCTAACTCCTTGCACTGGAAAAGGAAAGCCGGAGCCTTTAAAATATGACTTAAGCGGCTTTTGGTCTCGAAGAATAGATCAGGAGCATAGATTAGTATATTCTTTTAATAAAAAAACTCAAATTATAGAAATAGAAAGCTGCAAAGGACATTATTAACCTTTTGCAAAGAAACAGAAACTGAAAATTTTTGTTATTGAATGATTAATACCCTCCGCAAAAATGTTTTTCAAACTCCCCCCAAACCACTTCTCAACCGCCGATATAGGATAAGGAAGGAATAGAGATACAAGGCTTTTTTTTCTAAAAAATCTATTAACTCTTTCATATATTACTCCTTGATTAAATTTTTATTAAAAAACTAACTATATGATAGCCATAATAATAAAAAAGTTTAAAGAGGCAAGAGATATTTAAATTGAAATGATTTACGGCTTATAAGAAGGGCAATAATCAGAGAATATTATTGTAAGATTTCATTTGGATTAGCTTAGTCTAAACACTCTATTATTTGTTTCTTTGAGAAACAGCCCGTAAAGCTCCGGATATTCGGCTTTGAATGTTGGATGAAATTTATTATTAACGCATATTTATCCCTTAAGCAAAAAAATATTGACTTTTAATAGAAAAAATATAATTTCTTTACAATTAATTAAAATGTTAAGAAAATGTTAGGCTATGAAATAGAGCAAAAAAGTTTAACTAAAAATCAAAAACAAGCGGTTGGATTGCTATCTATCGGCACTTTTTTAGAATTTTTTGATTTCATGCTTTATATACACATGGCTGTATTTCTAAATGACCTTTTTTTTTCACAAACTAATGCTCATTCCTCTGCTATTTATGCTGCTGCTGCCTTTTGTACAACTTATGCCGTTAGACCGGTAGGAGCCTTTGTATTTGGGTATATAGGAGATAGAATAGGTCGTAAGTCAACTGTTATTATAACTACAAGTTTGATGGCGTTTTCATGTTTTGTAATGGCTAACCTTCCCACCTATGCACAAGTTGGTATTACCGCTTCTATTGCTATAACAATATGCCGAATTCTTCAAGGTATGTCTTCTATCGGTGAAATAATCGGTGCAGAGCTTTATATTACTGAAATAACGAAACCACCAATACAATATCCCGCCGTAGCATTAATTGAAGTAATCGCTGTTTTAGGTACAACTGCTGCCTTAGGCGTTGCCTTTTTTGTTATTTCTTTGAGATACAACTGGCGTATGGCTTTCTGGTTTGGAGCAATAATTGCAATAGTGGGTATTGCAGCCAGGACGACACTTAGAGAAACGCCTGATTTTGTTAATGCAAAACTGCGGATTAAAAAGACATTTGAAGTAGCTAATATAACTCATGTTACGCAGTGAAGGTTGCAAGAAGTGTAAAATTAATATAAGAAATGAGGAGATAAACAATAATCACGGAAATAAGAATTGAAAGAAAAATTACTTGATATTTATACAGATTATTTGATTAGCCAAAATAAG
>JAJIYK010000114.1 GCA_020881235.1 Rickettsia endosymbiont of Oxypoda opaca
GTGTCATGCCGTGACTTGATCACGGCATCCAGAAAAATAAAGCCATATTAGACTTATTTTAGAATCTTTTTATGATATTATAAGCTGGATTCCGTGGTCGTAGCCACGGAATGACAGAATTTTTACCTCTTTATTTAAACGTTCGTACAGTAGTGGGCTTGACCACGGTACCCAGAAAAAACCTTAATAAAAAGACAAAGACTGGATGCCGTGATCAAGGAACTAGAATGACATTGGTACCATTTTTCGATCCATATAGCTATAACAACATTTCTTTACTGTTGTGTCTGCTGATCCTGTTGAAGCTGTGGGGTCTGTTGGTTCTGCTGAGCTCTATTTTGTCTTTCTATTTTCTTTGCTTCTCGAGCTTCAAGCCTTCTTTGTTCTCTTGCCTTTTCTTCTATAGAATTAAGGAAATAATAAGTAAATACTAAAAAGCCGACTAACAAAGGAACAAAAGTAAATAATATTGCTTTGAGCTGTTTTTTTGAATCCTCAGCTTTTTGCCTTTTTTCTTCTTCTGTTTCCTCATCTTCGTGCATAGGAGTTAATAATTTTTTTTCTTCTTCATTACTCATTTTTTCCTCTCCTTGTTTATATGGTTATTAAGATAAATCAACCAACAGGTTTACTAAAATTATAAACCGGCTTCCACTATTTTAACGTAACGATTTTACTGATCTAAGATAAATTTTCTTAATACGTAAATATACCGGTTAATTCGATGTAATAAAATTGTTTTTTATAGATGATGGAAGCTAAACACCACGTTATCTTAATTAAAAATAATGAAAATAAAAATATAGTCAAGTATTTAAGTTGCTCTATAAAATAAAAAGGCACTTATTGGTTTATATTTAGTTATGTATTGGATAGGTTATTATCCAAATCATTGGCATTGTTGCATAGATACCCCAAACGTCATTGCGAGCGACTAAAAGGAGTGCGGCAATCCAGAAAATAATAAATTTCATAACATTTTTTGCTATTTTTTCTTTAGATTGCCACGTCGATTCTTCGAATCTCCTCGCAATGACGAGGTAAAATCGAGCCATACAACAACGCCCAAATCATTTTAGATTTAATTTATTATCCGGTCGGATTATCTAAACTGAAGACTTTTTTGTTATCGTCATATGAAAAAATTTCTGCGTACCTTCCAAAAGTGATTATAGATTTAAAAGTCATAGCGGCATCTTCTTTAGATAATTTATCCTCAAGTTGCATTTGAAAACGAGATAAAGGTGCTTTATGATCAAAACGTTGATGTAGAACTTCACATATATAAGACGCAATCGCTACATTATCCAGCAAGTGCCGTGCCAGCATTTTTTTTCGGGCTTCGGAATCTGCAGCTGCAAACCCTTTGCCGGCTTTATTTAACTTGATATTATCGTTTGTCACGGTTGCAAACTTTAACATGTCTAATGCCCCGACTATCCGCAGTATCTCCTCGGTATTATTAATATGAAAAATCTTGGATAATTCAGCAAGATTTGCAACACCCTTATAAGGAGGAGCAAATAAAGCTTCCACACTACCGATTAATTGATTTACTTGAGTTAAATGAATTTTTTGAGTAATATTAGAAACGTCTAGTTTCTTCTCGCTGACAGTGGGTTTATCAGAAGCGGATACCATCAAGCCGTAGATTTTATCGGCTATAGCACGAAATTCAGCCGTTTGGTTGTCTCTTGGACGTGGCAACGTAATAGGTAATTCGGACACAATACGCCCGGGGTTAGATGAAAAAATTAATGCTTTATCCGCCATAATTATAGCTTCCTCAATAGAATGAGTAATAATAACTACCGATTTCATGTGAGTTTTACCGTTGCTCCATAAATCAAGAAAGTCGTTCTTTAAATTATTTGCCGTTAACACGTCAAGAGCAGAAAAAGGCTCATCCATAAGCAAAATTTCCGGTCTTAAAACTAAGGCTCTAGCAAAGCCTACTCTTTGTTTCATCCCTCCTGATAACTCTCTTGGATATGCTGATTCAAAGCCGTCAAGCCCTATTAAATCTATAGCGGCTAGTGCTCTAGTTCGACGTTCCCGTTCAGAAATTTCTAAAGCTTTTAAACCGAGTTCAACATTTTCAAGAACCGTAAGCCAGGGAAAAAGAGCAAATGTTTGAAATATCATACCTATTTCAAAACAATCATTAGCTTTTTCTTGGTTATGGTAAATTAGCCTACCGGTAGCAGGGCTGCTTAAGCCGGCAATTATTCTAAGCAATGTTGACTTACCGGCTCCCGATTTTCCAAGAATAGCAACTATTTCATTAGATTTTAAAGTAAGATTAATATTATCAAGTATTTTTTTTCTTACATTGTTATTAGTCATAACTGTTTGAGTTACGGAACTAAGTGTAAGTAAACTATTATTAATCATTACCGTGAACCATAGAAATTATATAGCACATTCATTGTCTTTTTTGCTCGTATCGTCTTCGTCTTCTCTGATAAATTTCTGTTTTACCTTAGATTTCCGGTTATATGTCTTACTATTATCATTTACAGGAGAATAAGTCGAAGGTGCATAATTTGTAACCGGCGGCGTATAGTTTCGCTCTTGCACAGCACCCGAACAGGAATATTTTGATAAATCTTGCCTAGTTTCCTTAAGCATAGCCTTAATCTGAGCTAGCTCCTGCTGCAGTTTTTCTTCTTTATCGCTATTATTTTTTCTAACTTTTTTATTCGCTTGAGCTAGGGAGGAATCATCTATATAGTCAGCATCGATATTTTTTTGAGCCTTTTGACGGGCCATATCTCTCTTGATCATTTTAAGATACATATCACGATTTCTTTTTGATGGATTAATCGCTTCACTACTTAAAGGATTATCATTATAGTCATCATCGTTATCTTCATCAAGATTATCTTCGACAATATTCTTTTTAGCCAAATTAATATATTTACCATTATACAAAGGTCTACGTTTACCGCCTTTAAACCCTTTACTATCAACTAATTTATTATTTGCAGATTTTTTAAAATAGTCTCTAAATCCATCAATACAGCCTGAAAGAAGAAACAATCCTAAAAATAAAATAATACACTTTTTTAACATAATATAACCTAAGTAATCTTTCTATATCGTTAATTAATGCCATAGAACTACAAAAGTTGCAAGAATCAAATGAAGATAAAGAGCGTTTAAAATAAAAAATTGTGTCGATGTTATTGTTATGAGGATTGAAAACATAGTTGTGATGACGGAGTTTTTATTAATTTTCGAGCCACGCAGCAAGACCATTACCTTCACGCAATGAATATAAATACAGCATAAGCCTTTATTTTATCATAAAGCCTACTCATCTTTAATATTTATATTTGCTTCTTTAATCAAAAATCGTATAAAATATAAAATTAAATACTAGGTATTATGGAAGACCTTAATTATTGGGAAGAAAAGTTTGAAGTTTGTAATTATGCCGCAAGGCTATTAGATCAAATTACTTCTTTAAACAAGTTAGTACAATATCCGATAGACCTTAGGGATATTAAAAAGGGTATTTATTATGCACAAAAATATCATGGTTCTCAAATACGGCAATCAGGTGAGCCTTATTACTCCCATCCGGTAGAAGTTGCTTATATGGTGGCGAAATTTACGGCTTATGAAGCCCCTAAACTTTTCATCCCTAGTATATTAAACGCTGCTTTATTACATGATACTATAGAAGACACGCTGCTTACTGAAGAAAATATTGCCGCTATTTTCGATAGAAATGTTGCAACTCATGTGGAAGGTTTAACTAGAATTAAACTTTCCGGAAAGCTCAGTGTTGAGGATAGTTTAAATTTATTAATTCAGCAAAAACAACATGATACGGCACTTATAAAAATCTTTGACCGGATGCATAATTTACAAACATTAGGAGCAAAATCTCCGGAGAAAGCTAAAAAAATTATAGATGAAACTTTTGATCACTTTGTAATTTTAGCAGAGTATCTTGAGCTGAAAGATATTGCAGACAAGTTAAGACAAATTTGTTATCAATATTTTACTCTCAAACAACAGACTGAGAATAGTTATTCGTTGATTTTAGAGGATAAAGCCCCGCTTCTTTCTCCAATTTTTCAAAATGAAGTATACCAAATCCAATACTTGTTGGAATCATAATAACCAATAATCCCCAATTACCGAAAAACTTTGTCAAGTAAATGATACAAAAAGATGTAATAAGATATATAAAAGCTCGTGACATAGCAAATATAAAAGTTGTATAAGTAAAACGTTTAAAAATAGGAAAATGTCTATAACAAATTGGTATAGTCGGCATAACATTAAGAGCAAATGCCATGAAAAATGCTTGAATTATAAATATATGAAAGGGGGTGGTAGCATGATCTAGTAAATATGGGCAAGCTAAAGTTGTAATAGTAAACATACTTAATAATAGTTTCGAGAGTTTTAAAGGATATACTCTATAACTTAAACCTGCTAATATTAAAATACTAATTAACTCGACTATAGATAAATTAAAATTTTGTTGAATAACTTGTTCAGGTGTATAATTAAAGGAAGTTTTAAGAATTTCGCCACAATGTATATAAGCAAAATAAAAAGATATTGGCCAACCAGAGCATATCATAAATAACGCCACTACTGTTTTTTTATTTATTTTTTCTTTCCAAAGAGGATTATTTTCTAATATTTTTGGATCTCTATTAGCTTTTTCAAAAATTTTCCGTAACCTAGACTTTGCATCTATAAATTCCGGAGTTTCACGTAGAGCTCTTCGTGCTACCGTTCCAATAACGGCAATTATAGCACCGATCCAAAAAGCAATTCGCCAATTAAAACCGTATGCGGTAACGCTAGCAGCAACTCCTAAAGCCGCAAATGTTCCAATAGTAGCAAAAACGGTTGCCATTGCTACTACTGGATATTGTACTGGTGGTTTAGTGCTTTCAGTTAAGTAAATTTCTGTACCTATTATCTCTCCCATGGAAGAAAGTCCTTGCACGATACGGCAAATTATCACCGCAATAGTAGCTATAATCCCCTTTTCTGCATAAGTCGGCATTAATGCCATTGCGACGCAAGACATTGCCATCATCATTGTTGTTATAACAACCGTAGTTTTCCTACCATGCTTGTCCCCTATATAGCCAAAGATAAGGGCACCGATCGGTCTAAAAACAAAAGTAGAGCAAAAAACCGCAGCCGAAATAAGAGAAGCAGTATAAGGATCGGTTTCAGGGAAAAACAACTCATTTAGAAGTACTGACATATGCACATAAAGCATTAGGTCAAAATACTCTAGGAAAGTACCCACAGATAACAAACCAACTGCCCGCTTTTGTTCTTTTGTTAAGCTTCGCTGTTCTGTTTCATAACCTAACATTTTTACGATTTTTTAATTATAATTACAAATATGTTAAGCTGTATCTATTGAAAGTCAATAGGAATTTTTATTTATTTTTTAAAATTTTGGCAAAGCTGTTATTAAAACGCCTTAGAATAAGGAAATATCGAGGTGGGGGGTCCAAGTATGACGGTATTTATCGGCATCCTGTCCTATATTGGGCATTGTTGCCTGGCTCGGAAAACCCCGTCATGGCGAAACTACGAAGGTCTTGTTGCGTGGATGCCCAAACCGTCATGGCGAGGCGTCTCTTGGTGCCGTGACCATTCAGAAAAATAATAGTCATGCTGAATTTATTCAGTATCTACAAAAAAGATGCTGAAACGAGTTGGCATTGTTGCGTGGATCGGAATCATTACAAAAAACCCCGTCATTGCGAGGAGGGACGTAGTGCCGACGTGGCAATCTAGGAAAAGAAACAGCAAAAAATGCTATGAAAATTATTATTTTCTAGATTGCCACGCCGCTTGCAGCGGCTCGCAATGACGTTACAGGTATTCACGCAACAATGCAAAACGGGTTCAGCATGACAAAAACTGGATGGTCATGGTGCTAAGAGGTGCCTCGCCATGACGGGCTTTTTCGAGCCAGGCAACAACGCCAAGATTGTAAGGGAGTGAAAAGCTTTAGTTCTTTATTTCCGTAACGGCAGCAAAATAGCCTTTATAAGTGTATGTAAATTGGCAACCTCTACCTTATCACGAGAAGAGAAATTACTTATAGCACAACTATAAAGGTCCTGAGAAGTAGAACTCATATTTGTCCATAATATATTACCGGTTTTTGTATCGACGATTCCGATAGCCAGAACTGAATTATCTGCATTGTCCGTGACGTTAGAATTATTGAAAATAATACTCATGGCAAAATCACGTGCACGGGCTCCATTAGTCTTGATTATCTGTGCATAATCAACTAATAACAGTATATCACTATTAGTTTGTTGCCCTAAAGTTATCGCTGCTTCGCCGACATTTTGCGTAATTGCAAATGCTTTGCTTTCTTCCCATAATAGAGGGGTATAAAGTGTTTTATGAGCCGAATTATAAGACTCACGAAAACGAGAAACAACATTATCCAGTTTTTGATCTCTAATATCTCTTTTATGTAATAATTTAACTCTAAAGCCGTTCTCTTGAATAGCTAACGGTATTTCTCTCCTAATAAGTTCTTCTAAATGATCTTCGTAATCATACATACGTTCTTTACGGCTAGATATATCTAAAGTATACACTTCAACCTGCGGGGGTAAAATTAATATTTCTTTAGGTTGAACCATGTTATTGTTATATCCTGCAACATGACGTATTGAAGTTACTTTTGCACAGCCGGACGTTACTAAAATTACGAAGAATAAAGATACAAAATTTTTGAAATACATTAGAATATTCTATTAATTAATTCATTATTAAGCAGGAATTACACGTGTACGTTTTTCGGAAAAAATTATATATACTTTTTGACCTGTCTTAATATTAGAATCCGTAGCTTGGATAACTGTAATTAAGCCGCTTGTAACGGCAGTAGAAATAACATTTCTCATTGCCGAATTACCTTCGTAATAATCACTTTTTATTTTAGAGGTATCAACTTTAACTAAATATTCATATCCTTTTTTCTCGCCTAATTTTCCTTGTAATCCAGCACCAAGAGCTGCCCCTGCAATAGCCCCGCCTACAACAGCTGCGGCATTACCGGTTCCTTGTCCTACTCCGCTACCTAATACGCCTCCCATTACTCCGCCGGCAAGCATTCCACCGCTATTATCGGATAATCTATCTGATTCTTTTATTATAACAGGACGTATGGAAATAACTTCTCCTTCCAATGTCAGGTTTAATGTTGAATCGCTAGTATATACGTTACTCGAAAGGTCACGTGCACAACCGGTAAGTAAAGAAGTCAAAATAATAAAAATTATACATTGACAAAAAAGCTTTTTCATTTGAATACAATATTAAGTTATATAATTAAGGTTTATTAAAAAATAAAGAAGTTATATTAGTTTCTATATTCTGTCAAATAGTTTTTAATAATTATTTAATTAGTATTTAGGCTCTGTGAACAAAATTAAAATTAATCTATTTTAGTTCTTTCTAAACTCGCTTATTTAAAGATTTGAGCGGGGAATTTAGTAAATTTGTCCGAAAATGTTGAATGGCTGAACCTTGGTGCATAGTTTGCTAACCAATATAAACAGAACCGAAATATGCAACACTTTTCGCATGAAAGCAGGTTATACGTAATTGTAATAAAATCTAGTCTAGGGGACGGGGCAATTGCCCCTTCTCTTTAATTTAGTATAAACACATTTAAAAAATTGTTGCTTTATTCAAGCGTCCCCTAAGCTCATCAAACCGCCTAATATAATAAGCTCGCCCTCCTCACTATTAATTGCTGTATTTATTAAACTCCGTAAAGTTCCAGATATTCGGCTTTGAACGCTGGTTGAAATTTATTGTTAACGCACATTTATCTTTTAAGCAAAAAAATATTGACTTTTAATAGAAAAAATATAATTTCTTTACAATTAATTAAAATCTTAAGAAGATGTTAGGATCTCATGTTACGCACTAAGCAGTAGTAGCAATCATATTATGCAATTCCTTAAAGGCTATCTGATTAGCTTTTAGCAATAATTTATACTTTATCGCAAAATGATTAAGCTTAGTTTTGATTTTAAGTTTTTCTAATTTACA
>JAJIYK010000115.1 GCA_020881235.1 Rickettsia endosymbiont of Oxypoda opaca
CCAGAAAAATAAAGCAGTATTAGGCTTATTTTAGAGTCTTTTTATGACATTATAGACTGGATTCCGTGGTCGTAGCCACGGAATGACAGAATTTTCACCTCTTTATTTAAACGTTCGTACAGCAGTGGGTCAAGCCACGGAATGACACCATACTTGTAATAACCATAATACGGTAAATTATGAGCCATGCAACAACGCCGGGAAATCTTGCTTTAGAAATTTCTATTAATGATTCAAAAATCTCCTCTACCTCATCACCATATCTTTATACACAATGGACAAATTAAAGAGAGTCGTTTTTTAGTTTTTTGTAGTTTATCATTGCCTCTTCTAAATATCTACTACTTTCCATGAGAATAGATCAAGGATAATAGCTAATAATCCCATTTATTATTTACAAAAATATAACTTATGACAGACCCTATCGTCCTCTTCCCTCATCTTTTCCTTGTTTGAGCATTAACTTTCGGATAGCGTTAACTTTCTTTATTGCAGGAGCAATACTATTTAGGGTATTTCTCATATGACCTACTTTTTCATCTATTTTTTCTTTAATACTATTTTTAGATTTGCTTTGATCCTTCTCTTTTTCATATGACGGCATTTGTATCGGTTTTTGTGCTATAATATCTTTTATCGGTTGCTCTTTTTCAGGTGCTTTATACTGCTTGGTTACTTTTTCTGCAATTTTTTCAATATTTTCTGTAGAAATATGATAAGAAGATGATTTATTAAAGGCGTGCGTAACTTTTGATAAGGTGGTCTGTTTTTTTTCTAATTCTTGTGATATTGATCCAATTAACTCAGCTTTATGTTTTGCTAAATCTTCGGCCGGCATATCTTGTAAAGTCTTTGATAGTGCTTTAGTAATTTTCTCTTTATGTTCGGCATCTATAGAAAATTCTTTTCCTTCTAAATTTTTTAAAGACTGTTCGATTATTGTATTTGCTAATGGTTGTACAAAAACCTTTGTAATGTTATTAACTTTTGTTTCAAGTTCTGCGGGTGTTAATGAGTCCGATTTAACTCCGATTTCTACATGTTTAGGTTTGCTAGAAAGAGGTTCCTTATTTCTTATCTGATCTTCTAAAACATATTGTTGCTCAGGAGGTAATTTATTATAATGTTCTGTTTTTCTTGCAAGCGGTGCATCAAGCATAAAGCCCGCAGATTTTGCTGTTCGTGCCTCTATTGTATCTTCAGACAAAGTTGCACGTTTTTCATAAAATCCTCCTTTATCCGCTAAGGTAGCATAATGGTCTTCAATTGCCGGTGATATTTTAGGAGCTATATATTCACCTTTATCATTAAATGTGCCTTTCATTCCTGAGCGTTCAGCTTCTACTTGTAATAATTCCTGAAAAATCTTAGTATCGGCTGTTCGACATTGAAAATTTGGATCGTCCGGCGGTAGTAAGTTATGTGCTTCTCGCATTACCATGGAATTTAATTTATGTAGAGCATCGTCACTTAAATTATTGCTCAATGTTTCAACAAAGTTAGCTCTTTCTTTTGGTTTAGTGGCGAAGCTATCTCTAAGTACTGCGACATCCTTCGCCGTTACTTCTCCCTTAACTATTCTATCCACTATTTCCGGTTTAACAAAACCGGGGATTATATCATCTTCATCTGCCATTAGTTTCTCTCAATTATTATTTGTATTAAAAATAGTGCCGCTTAGAATTTTATATAAATAACAAATAAATTGTATCATTCGAGAGTAATAAGTCGATATATTAAGTAAAATTGATGAATTATTTATAAATTAATTTGCTTTTTTACACAGAGCTTTTGTGAAATAGAAAAAACTGATTTTATTATTTACCGGGAAACCTTTTTTTACAAATATTCATTAACGCTTCAGAAATTTTTTCTATTTCAGGAGTAGTAATAGAAGTTAACATTTTCTTGTCAACAGCTTCAAGAAAATAATTATATAACTCTTTAGATATTTTGTTTGACTTTTCTTCATTTGTTTCCCACCGAACAATCAAATGGGGTTTAATAATGTTAAGGGTATCTAATGCAATTGTTGCTATTACTTCGTGTTTATTTTGCCCAAGCTCTTTCATACGGGGTAGTAACGCATCGTAAAACGCTTGAGCATCGGGGTCATCATGTATTATACTCAGTAGGCTATCGGCAGAAGGTCCGTTAGCACATTCTGTTGCTATTCTTATTGTTGTTCTCAAATGATCTTTATCAAGTAAGAGTTGTTTAAAATGATCTTTTTCACTTAACCGTTTTTTTCGATATTCTTCGATTGTTTTGTTTAAAAGTTCAGAGAATTTGTCATAAAAAGCAGGGGCTTCATTCCTCAGCTCATTTATAGTATTTTTAGTTGCTGCAGCAACACGATCGGCTTTTGACGCATCGCTTGTACCTTGTTCGGCCATAATTGCCGTAAGCTGATTTGGATCGTGAATATTGACTTTTTCAATAATAGTATAAGCCGGAAATGCGATAATATGATCGTCAAGTAGCTCATAAATTTTCGGCTCATATTCTTTGATATTAAACATCTCTTGGTAACGGTTTCGTACAGCACGTTTAAGTTCGGTAAAATTCTGCCAGTCGGTGTGAAATATATCTAGCTTTTCAGCAAAAATTTCATAGGCTTTTTCGGATGCTAAAGCAATCCGCATATAAGAGGCAAATTTTTGCAGCTTTAAATAAAAATCATCTCTAATAATATTATCGGCTAAATGTTGCTGTAATTGTTCAGTATCTGCTTTATTCGGTACATCTGCAAAAATATCCCAAATATCTTGATGCAATTTAGGGATTTCTTCTAATTTTTTTTGAATATCATACACTGTACCCTTTAAATCTTCTTCATCAAAATTTTTAAGAGCACGATATTTACCGAGCGTTTTATGTAAATTGCCAAGTAATCCTTCATAATCGATTATATATCCGTGCTGCTTAAGGTCATTGTCCTCTTCTGCAAATAAGCGATTCACACGAGCAATTGCCTGCAAAAGGGAATGCTCCTTTAATTGCTTACATATATACAGCACAGTATTACGTGGTGCATCAAAACCGGTTAGTAATTTTGAGACGACAATTAAAATTTCCGGATCGCTAGCTCCTTTAAAATCTTCAATTATTTTGTTATTATAATTTGCTTCCGAGCCATATTTTTTTAGCATATCTTTCCAAAAAAGCTGAACAGGGTTTTTGGAAGTACGATCTACTTCCTCATTATCCTCACGATCATCCGGCGGAGAGATGATAACCTCACATGTTACGTGACCTATCTCATCTATAATTTTTTTAAAGCGAATAGCGGCAGCTTTGGAAGGTGCTACTAATTGAGCTTTGAGACCTGTTCCTTGGCAAGTTTGCCGATAATGTTCGGAAATATCTATAGCTTTTGCATAAATAGTTTGTTTAGTTTGGGATAATTTAGAAGCACAAGCAAATTTTGATTTTAAAATATCTTTTTTATCATCCGTTAATCCTTTAGAGATACGATCAAACCATTCATTAATAACTGTGCTGCCCAGCTTTTGCTCAATATATCGACTTTCATAAATTAAAGGAACTATAACGCCGTCACGTACGGCTTCCTCTATGGTATATGTATGAATAAATCCGCCGAATTTTTCTACACTAGATTTTTCTCTTTTTAAAAGAGGCGTACCGGTAAACCCTATATAGCAAGCTTTCGGTAAGATCTTCCTCATCTTTGCAGCGAAAAGACCGTCCTGAGTACAATGCCCCTCATCGACAAGCACAAAAATATTTCTATCCTCATCTTTAAAATTTCGGCTAGCTGCTGCTATATCAAACTTATCCGTACTGAACTTATTAATTACTGTCGTTATAAGGGTCTTTCTCTCTTCAATAAGTTTAATTAAGTCTTTTCCTGAAGTGGCACAAACCGGCACGAACTCACAAGATTTGAACGTATTTTTAAGTTGGTTATCAAGGTCAGTGCGATCGGTAACCAAAATAATACGGCTATTGGCTATATTCTTAATTAATGCTTTGGCAAGCATTAC
Organism: Rickettsia endosymbiont of Oxypoda opaca; assembly: GCA_020881235.1. Taxonomy (GTDB): domain Bacteria; phylum Pseudomonadota; class Alphaproteobacteria; order Rickettsiales; family Rickettsiaceae; genus Rickettsia. The sequence goes on from JAJIYK010000115.1 coordinate 4,008, forward strand.
CATAGTTAAGGATTTACCAGTACCTTGCGTATGCCATATTACCCCGCCTTCTCTTTTCCTTATTTTATCAGGCTGGTTTACTCTTTGCATGGCGGCACGTACAGCAAAAAATTGCGGATAACGTGCTAATTTTTTTATTCGCCCGTCAAAAATACAAAAATCGTGGACAATTTCAAGTAAACGCTCAGGACGACATAATGCATAAAGTCCACGATCTTGTGCAGTAACCTTGAACAAACCTTGTGTTTGTTTTTTCTCAAAATTAGTTTTTTCAGATGCAAAATCTCCGGAAAAAAGCACAAGTTTTTCTTCATTTGTCAGAGGTTGATTAATTAGTTTGTGAATGTCCGCCTCTTTATCATCCATGTCGTGCCAAATTTGCCAATGTTTTTTTGGGGTATTGACTGTGCCGTATTTTACTTCCTTGCTACTAGTAGCAAGTAATAATTGAGCGTAATGAAAAAGGTGCGGGATATCTTCCGCTCCTTGGTTACGTATTTGCTGAGAAATAGCTTGCTCAATAGATATACCGGGTTTTTTATTTTCAATAATAACAAGGGGTATGCCGTTAACGAATAATACGATATCACAACGACGGGTTTTAGATGGGTCAACGCATTCTACCCTCATTTCAATCGTAGCATGATAAATATTATTGTGCGGATTTTCCCAATCAATATATTTGAAAGAGGGACTTTTTCGGACACCGTCAATAGTTTTTTCGATAGCAACGCCTAAAGTTAAGTGATCATAAATTGTTCGATTAGCATCCATTAAACAGTTTTGCGTGGTAGATGAAAGTTTAAGTTTGCGGATTGCCTCTTTAGCGTCTTCTATATCAAAATAGTAAGTTTTTTCACGATAGGTAAATTTATTAAATTCTAAGGTTTTTTCAATTAATATATCTTCAAGTAACACATTACTTAATTTACCGCGTCTTTTTTGTACTTCTTCTTGCGAAAGCGGTATATAGCCAAACGCAATCAGCGATATCATCGCCGGCAGCTGAGAAGTAGTTTTTTCATTAAGCTTAAAGGTCATAGTTTTTAACCGTTTTAAAGTCATTTATAAAAATAATATATTTAAAGTCTTTATTTCACTTCCTCGTTCACTTTCACCCGCCATTGACCGGTTAACAGCTTTTGCATCAAACCTTGTTTTTGGTTTTGAAGTGCTGCACAGTATTTTTTAAGTGCGGAAATTTTATTTTTATAATTTGATAAAACAACAGCAGCTTTATTTTGGTATTTCATTGGGGGGAGGTAAATTTTAATCTCCTCAAAATGAGAAAATTTTAATCCGAGAGTATCATCTACCAATCCTTGAGAATAACGATAAAACTCATTTACCATTCTAGGAAACTTAAATAAAAAAGAAACAAAGAGCGGATTAATTTTTGAGTTATCAGGTATACATATCGTATATGCAGGACTAACAATGCCTAATAAAGAGGATAGCCCGCAAACTCCTTGCCACATCCGCATTGTATTATAGCCGATATCACCAGAGCAAATAAGGCGGTATTTTGACTTATCTTTACTTGACGTATCACGTTTTTTAAGAGAGCTTCTTTTAACTATACCTTCAGTTCCTGTAATAGCTAATAATTGCATATCCTCTACAACATATTCTTGGCGTTCAGTAAAAATTTCTCCTAATGCAGTAAACGACCAATCAGAATTTTTTAATGCTATACATTCCTCAAATAATATTTTCATTAAAACTTTAAGACTTTTTTCGTTTAAAGCTATTAATTTTTTAGTTTCTTCTATAGCCTTATCCCATGTACGTAAAATAGAGGCGATTTTTTGTTGCTCCGGTAGAGGGGGAAGAAAAATTTGATAATTTTCAATAAAAGATAACGGAACACGTTTATGAGTAGAGCCGGTTTCTTCTAATTTTCCTTTTGCTCTAAAAGATTTACTTAAAGTTATATTAAATAAAATATAAGGATTAATTTTTTTAGTAGCTCGAAGAACATGGAATTCAGTACTCCCAAATCCTACACCATTGATAAGTCCAGTTGCTAATACGCCTTTACCGTTGTCAAAACAACCTCCGATTTTTGCAACTAATATATCTCCTTCAAGAAACTTAGAATAACCTTTTGAAACCTCTGAATATTTACATCGATGATTATTTATAATCGTCCCTTCGGTTGAAATATCAACCATACCTAAAAATGATACTTCTGTATCAGGAGACATTTTAGGAACTTTTGGTGCTATTTCTACAACATCACCTAATTTAACAAAAAGACTAGAGCTTTCCTGCATTTTATTATCTCTTAATTTTTCTTGCATCACACATCAATCCCTAGCTCCTTCAAATAAGCATCCATTTTGGTACGTATTTCTATTAACTCACTTTCGATTTGGCGGATTTCTTTTTGCAATTCTGCTATATCAATTTCCTCTTCCTCTTCAAATGTATCGACATAGCGAGGGATATTAAGGTTAAATTTGTTCTTGCGGATTTCTTCAATATCAGCTAGATATGCATATTTGTCGACCGATTTACGCTCACGATAAGTATCAACAATTTTTGCTATATGCTCCTCTTCTAAGTAATTTTGCCCCTTGCCTGCACAAAAAAATTTGCTAGCGTCGATAAATAACACATCTTGACGTTTTTCATTTTTTCCTCCTGATTCTCTTGAGCGATCAAATACTAAAATAGCTACAGGTATACCGGTTGAGCTAAAGAGATTAGCCGGTAACCCAATTACTGCATCCAGCAAATTTTCTTCAATTAAATGCTGACGTATTCGCCCCTCGGATGAACCACGAAATAGCACGCCGTGCGGCACGACTACTGCCGTACGTCCTTTAAGCGGTTTTGTTGTTTCAATCATATGGCTAATAAAGGCATAATCACCTTTAGTTTTAGGCGGGACGCCACGCTTAAAACGTTTATACTCGTCATTAGCAGCATTTTCATATCCCCATTTATCTAAGCTAAACGGTGGATTAGCAACAACAACGTCAAATTTCATTAGCTCACCATTTTCAAGCAAGGTAGGATTATTTAATGTATCTCCCCAATCAATGCGTGTACTGTCTTTTGCATGCAAAAACATATTCATTCGTGCTAATGCCCAAGTAGAGCCATTCATTTCCTGACCAAAAAGTGCATAGTTATCCTTTTTTACTTTTTTAGTTTCAGAGTGATTTTCTTCTTGGTCGGAAAGTTTAGTATTATAGTTATTTACTTCTTCTGCTGCGTATATTAAAAGTGAACCGGAACCGCAAGCCGGATCGCAAATTATATCCCCGGGCTTTGGTGCTGCAAGTTTAGCTAGCAACCTTGATACTTGTGCAGGAGTATAGAATTCGCCGGCTTTCTTGCCGGCACTGGATGCAAAGTTTGAGATAAGATAAATATAACATTCCCCTATAATATCTTCCTTTACCCTACTAGGGTTTAAATCTAATGCCGGTTTATTAAAATCTTCTAACAAGCTTTTTAAACGGCTGTTACGTTCTTTGGTTTTGCCGAGGCTAGATTCAGAATTAAAATCGATATTACGGAATACGTCGGCTAATTTAGAGCGGTTGGCCTCTTCTATTGTCTCTAGTGCCTCATTAATAAGTTCTCCGATATTTGCCTCGTTACGTTTAGCGAGTAAATCGTAAAAACTAGTGCCTTCCGGCAGAAAAAAGCGCTCTTTCTTTAAGTAACAATCAATAAGCGAGTCATCGTTGTTAAATCGCTTTTGATATTCAGCTACGTCATGTTTCCATATATCGGAGATATATTTGAGAAACAACATTACCAGAATATAATCCTTGTAATTTGCCGGATCCATTACACCACGAAACGTATCGCAAGCAGCCCATGCAGCTCTATTTATTTGCTCCTGTGTTATTTGTTTGTTCATTAGTAAAATTACCTTTTTATAATATTCTCTATTGCGATAATAATTTTAGAGCTTCAAAAGCTTATATAGACTTTAAAAACTATTTATTCAACCAATTAATGAAAATTATAGATGTAAAATATTTAATCGGTAATAAAAATACCATGAAGTTTTTTTTACTAATCGATAAATAAAGGAAAGGATAAAGGGAATAGTTGACTTATTCTATTTTTGATATTTTTCTACCATTCTAGCAACCGATTGCTCTAAAGAAAAATCTTTAGGACAATAAGAGGAAAGTCTCACCCATTTTAATTCATTTGCTTCATCGCTTTTTATAAACTCATCATTATCTATTGTTTTTAGTAAAAATCTTATATCATAATGATAATGTGCTGATTCTTTATGACTTTCGGGAATAAAGTGAACATCTATATCATAAATTTCCGTGCTTATCGGTTCAATTTCCTCAATACCCGATTCCTCTTTAACCTCTTTAATCGCTACCGCTAACACGTCGCTATCACCGTCACAATGCCCGCCTAGTTGAATCCATTTGTTTAACTTGTTATGATGCATTAATAGAAATTTAGTTTTATCAGAATTAAGCAAAAAAGCTGATGCGGTAAAATGTCCGATTGCTAATTCTCTGCTAAATGGATTCTTATAATTATTCAAAAACTCCAGCATTTTTATTTTGCTCTCTGCTTCCTCCGAGTAGCTGCTATTATAGTTTAATAATTTGTTGCGTAGTTCCATATAGTATTTACAATTTTATGCCATTTCTGTGTTGTATTGTTGTGTGGCTCAAATTTTTGATGTCATTCTAGTTCAAACGGGACGTTGTTGCATGGCTCGAATTTTTGCAAAGCGTTCGGTGTCATGCCGTGACTTGATCACGGCATCCAGTCTTTTTATTAAGGTTTTTTCTGGATACCGTGGTCAAGCCACGGTATGACATTGAAGCCATTTTTCGATCCATGCAACAACGCCTAAAAACGGGAATGACATAGTGCATCCAACAACTGAATTTATAGCTTCTCAAGCGGTAAGATTTAAGAGGATTTCCTGATTAAGCTCTCTGGTAGAAGATAATTCTATACCGAGAGCAAAGAATATTTTAACCAAAGCAACAGATAAATCATTAATCATTTTATCCGTATGTGCAGGCGTCGGGATAATTCTTAAACGCTCTGTACCTCTTGGCACGGTTGGAAAATTAATATGCTGAACGTAAATACCGTATTCGGCAAGCAACATATCGGAAGCTTGGCTAGTTTTAATCGGGTCACCGATAATTATCGGGATAATATGGCTTTCATTTTTTAAATACGGGATATTAAAACGGTCAAAAGAATTTTTAAGCTTGAAAACCACTTCTTGATGCTTTCGGCGTTCTTCACTCGATTCTTTAAGATGTCTGATACTAGTCGTAGCGGCAGCAGAAATTACCGGCGGCAATGAAGTCGTAAAAATAAAACCCGGAGCCGTAAGCCTTATAGCATCGACTAAATGGTAATTTGCCGTAATATACCCGCCGATAGTGCCGTAAGCTTTACCGAGCGTGCCTTGAATAATATCAATCTCATTGCTGCAATTTAGTAACTCGGCAATACCGCCGCCTCGTTTACCGTATAGCCCGACAGTGTGAACTTCATCGATAAAAGTTAAAGCATTATATTTTTTAGCTAAGCGGATTATATCTTTAATAGGGGAAAAAAGACCGTCCATAGAATAAGCAGATTCAAAAACAATGATTTTCGGTCTATTAATATCTACGGCTTGTATTAACTCTTCAAGGTGATTTATATCTAAATGCCGATATATATGCTTCTCGGCTTTAGAGTTTGAGATACCGGCAATGATAGATGCATGGTTTAATTCGTCCGAAAAAAATACCAAATTAGGCATGATTTTAGCAAGGCTAGCAAGCGTTGTATCATTTGCTACGTAACCGGAGGTAAAAACTAATGCTGATTCTTTGGCGTGTAAATCGGCAAGTTCCATTTCTAATTCAATGATAGAGCTGTTATTGCCGCCGATATTTCGTGTACCGCCGGAACCGACGCCGTATTTTGCTAAAGCATCCATAGAAGCTTCAATAACGCTTTTGTGCCTACTCATACCTAAATAATCGTTAATGCACCACATTACTATATCCTTATCGCCACACCGAGCGAACGGGAAATTATCGGCTTGCCTTCTTACCGCCTTAAATTCTCGATATCTCCCTTCACTTTTAATTTTATCTATGTGGCTGCTAAATATAGTATCGTAAAACATTAAGACTATTATTTTTTATTTAAAATCCCATAACGGGGATTTTACTCTAAAATTAAATAAGTTTAAAGTTATAATTAATTTTATGTTAGATAGTGGCTTATAACTACTTTATACCAGTTAGCATTTTCTACTTCTTAAAGGCGTTGTTGCGTGGTTCATAATTTACCGTATTATAGTTATTACAAGTATGGTGTCATACCGTGGCTTGACCACGGTATCCAGAAAAAACCTTAATAAAAAGACTGGATGCCGTGATCAAGTCACGGCATGACACCGTACACTTTGCAAAAATTCGATCCCTGCAACAACGCCCTTCTTAAAATAAAATTACAATTTTTGATCCTTTACGGTCCTAAGGGCTAATTTAATTATTTTATTAATACCGGTTTTAGTATAAGTAGAAATAGGAAAAATTTCTTTGTCGGTAATTTTTTGTAAGCTATTTACCTTCTCGTGGATTTCCTCATCGGTTAAAATATCGCACTTATTAAGGCAAATAATCTCGGTTTTATCCTTTAATAAATCGGAATATGATTCTAATTCCTGCCTAATGGTTTTATAATCCGTTTCAACATTCGCACTACTTCCGTCTATCAAATGAATTAATACGTTACAACGCTCAATATGCTTTAAAAACTTATCTCCCAAGCCGTGCCCTTCATGTGCACCTTCAATTAGTCCCGGAATATCGGCTAGCACAAATTCCTCCTCATCAACATATACTACTCCAAGATAAGGTGCTAAAGTAGTAAACGGATAATCGGCTATTTTAGGTTTTGCCGCAGTAGCAACTGACAAGAAGGTGGATTTACCGGCATTCGGCAAGCCGACAAGCCCAACATCGGAGAGTAATTTAAGACTTAAATTAACCCACATTTCTTCGGCTATTTCGCCTTCCGTTCGACGCCTTGGAGCCTGATTGACCGAGGTTTTGAAATGGCTATTACCAAGCCCGCCGTTACCGCCTTTAATTATTTCAAAACTTTGCCCGTCTTTCGTAAAATCATATAATAATATATCGCCGTTTTCTGAAAATATTTGCGTACCTATCGGCACGTCAAGAATTAAGGATTTACCGGATTTACCGCTTTTATTCGAACCTTTGCCGTTCTCACCGCTTGTGGCTAAAAAATGTTGCTTATATCTAAAATTCACTAAAGTATTAAGGTGATAATTACTTCTGAAAATAATACTACCGCCGCGTCCGCCGTCTCCGCCGTCCGGTCCTCCTCTATCAATAAATTTTTCTCTATGGAAACTAACGCAGCCATTGCCGCCGTTACCGCCCTTTATATATATTTTAGCTTCATCAATAAAGTTCATATAAATTTTTTTAACTAATTACTTTGCTGATTCTATTATAGCTATTATGCCGTTTTTATCCAACCAATAAAAATCATTAACTTTAAGCAAGGCTTTTAAATTCCGTCATTGCGAAAAATCGGAGGCGTTGTTGCGTGAATCGAATTTTTGCAAAGCGTACGGTGTCATGCCGTGGCTTGACCACGGCATCCAGTCTTTTTATTAAGGTTTTTTCTGGATACCGTGGTCAAGCCACGGTATGACGGCTTTGGTAGTCACGCAACAAAGCCAACACCTACTCACCATGACGACCTACATTTTATTCCTTAAACTATGTAAGGTTCGCCCATCACGGCTTGTATATTTCGGCGGTTTTGTATGCCACGATTACGTTCCGGGTTAGAATTTTCTCTTACTTCTAATAAGGCGGTCTTTAAATATTTTAATTCTGAACTTGTTACATACAAAATTATATTTTTATAAAAATTAGTCTTTTTCCCGACTAACTTACCGCCGCCATTCCAATATAAATCTTCAATCATCACTTGTTCATTCGCTTTAAGCCGATTCCACGCTCCTTGGTAAACAGTTTTTAACTCTAAGCGGTTATTGGTTTTGACAGATAAAAATAATAACCGTGACTGTTCTTTAGTAATTGGTTGTTTTCCCTCTTTAACTCGGTAAAAAGAAATAGTATAGCCGAATATTTCTTGCCAAATTCTTTCGGCATAAGGGCTATCCATATTAAAACCGATTCCTATCGTATGATTTTTTTTAATATCTAAATATACGTATAACCGCTCCCCTTCATTGGCTTTTATAAAGCTTAATAAAATTAATTCATATGTCTCTTTATCCGCGGGCAAGTTTAAATTTAATTTATGTAATTTGGTTTTCAATTCTCTAACAAATCTAATATCGGCAACCATCTCTTTAAGCTCAAATAGGTTATTAATACATTATTAATAACCTATTTATTAGCCGACACTAAGACGGTACGAGAATTATTTATTGTGCAGTCCAGCCTCCGTCTATAAGCAAACCGCTACCTGTTATCGATGAAGCTTTTTCATCGCATAAAAATACTACTAAATTGGCTATCTCGTCGGCTTCAACAAATTTTTTGGTAGCTTGCGTTTTAAGTATTACGTCTCTTAATGCCGATTCTTCAGTTATATGTCGTGCCTTGGCGGTATCCGCTATTTGATTCATCACTAACGGAGTTTTTACATAGCCTGGGCAAATAGCATTTACGGTAATATTATTCTCTGCTACTTCTAGTGCCACAGTTTTGGTAAGACCGAGTATCCCGTGCTTTGCTGCAACATATGCCGATTTAAAGGGCGAGGCAACATAAGCATGTGCCGAGGCAATATTCACAATACGCCCGAAGCCGTTTTTTTTCATACTAGGCAACACATATTTTATAGTGTAAAAAGACGCTATTAAATCTATACGCAAGATTTGTTCCCATTTATCTGCCGGAAAATCTTCGATCGGAGCGACATGCTGGATGCCTGCGTTATTGATTAATATATCTATTCTGCCGAACTCTTTTATTATCTCTTCAAACATTTTAGCTATCTCAGTTGGATTTGCCAGATTTGCCCCTTGATAGTTAATTGTACTAGCACCTAAAGCTTTTAGCTCTGCCGATATTTTTTCGACTTCTTCTACGGCAGCAAAACCGTTAATGATAATTTTTGCTTGCAATTTTGCGAAGTGCTTGGCTATTTCAAGTCCGATTCCGCTAGTTGAACCGGTAATAACTACTATTTTATCTTTCATGTTTTGCCTATTAATAAATTCATATTTGTATTTTCTATAAAAGTAACTTATGCTAAACATTACTTAAAGAAATATTTGATAAATTCATGGAAATTGTTGATAGTTTTTTTACGTCTGTATCTTGTATGGGGAAAGAATCACCGTATGATCATCCAAAAATTTATTTGGAAATTGATCCAAAGGAGCGAGAAATTAGTTGCCCTTATTGCAGTAAAAAATTTCAATTAATTGCGTAGATCGATTCCACCCCGTCATGGCGAGACGCTGCCAAGCGGCGTGGCAATCTAGCTCTTGTCATGCTGAACTTGTTTGCCGCATCTTTGTAATAGATCCTGAAATAAATTCAGGATGACTATTACTTTCTGGATTGCCGCACTCCTTTCAGTCGCTTAGCTTATGACGGTTGGGGCATCCACGCAATAAATACTCTATAGATAAAAAAAGAGCTAAAAAATGAGTATAAAACTACTTTCTGAAAATACCATAAATCGAATAGCTGCCGGGGAGGTTATTGAGCGTCCTGCTTCCGTTGTTAAAGAACTTGTTGAAAACGCCGTTGATGCCGGTAGCACAAAAATAGATGTGGTTTTAGAGCGAGCAGGAAAAAATTTAATTATTGTCTCGGATGACGGCGTCGGGATGTCGGATAAGGACTTAGAGCTTGCCGTTGAACGTCATACTACTTCTAAACTTGATGAAAGCGACCTTTTAAACATTCATACTTTCGGCTTTCGCGGTGAAGCCTTGCCTTCTATCGGCTCTATTAGCAAGATGCTTATAAGTTCAAGGCTGAAAGGCAGCGATAAAGCTTATCAAATTAAACTAATAGGCGGCAGAGAGAAACAAATTACTCCTTCTATTCATAACGAAGGTACTAAAATTGAGATACGTGATTTGTTTTTTGCCACGCCCGCTAGGCTTAAATTTTTAAGAACCGATAAAACCGAGCTGGCAGCTTCGATTGATGTCATCAAAAAAATTGCTCTAGCCCATCCGGAAATTTCTATTAGCTTATCGCATGAAGGCAAAACTCTTATAAAGGTAAAAGGGCAAAATAAAGATTTTGACAGTAATTTAAAGCAAAGAATAATCGAAATAATCGGACAAGATTTTATCCAAAATGCCGCTTATATTGACTTTAAAACTCCTGAATTATCTATTTACGGCTATACAAGTATCCCGACATTTAACAGAGCTTCGGCTGAAGATCAATTTTTGTTTATTAATAACAGACCGGTAAAAGATAAATTATTACAAGTAGCTTTAAGGCTAGCCTATCAAGATTATTTAGCCAGAGATAGACACCCGTTATGCACCGTATTTTTGCAAATTGATCCGCAATTAGTCGACGTAAATGTTCATCCGGCGAAAGCTGAAGTAAGATTTCACGATCCGAATACAGTACGAAATTTATTAATTAATGCGATTAAAGATGCATTGCACAGCAAAAGCCATATAGCTTCTACCACCGTTTCTGATAGCACTTTGCAGTTGTTTAAAAACCCATTTACTAACAATAAAGTTACCGCAAGAACTCCAAACAATAACGCTACAAAACATGTTGCCGATAAGCCGAGTAATAATTACCGACCTTCGCCTCCACCTACGTCCCCACAAAGTCACTTTTGTCAAAAACTGATCGATACATTACCGCATGCCAAAATTGAAATAGCAGTAGAGCAGCGTTTGCAAAAAGAGTCGGAAATATCTCAAAAAGCTAGTTTTAAGCTCGGAGCGGCGAAGGCTCAGCTACATACTACTTATATTATTTCCCAAACAGAGGATAGTATTGTTATAACCGATCAACATGCAGCACATGAACGTTTAGGTTATGAAAAAATCAAACAATTTCTAGCAAAAGAAGAACTAATTAAACAACGGCTACTTATACCGGAAATAGTTGAATTGCCTGATGAGAAAAGAGCCGATTGTTTACATGAGAATAAAGAAAGGTTAACTAAGCTCGGTTTAACTATAGAAAAATTCAGCGAAAAATCAATTATAGTTACGGAAATTCCAAACTTGCTTGGAGATATCAACGTTCGGCAGCTAATACACGACCTTGCCGATCATTTACTAGATACAAACGAAAATATTTCATTAATTGAACTAATCGAACACGTAACGGAAACATATGCTTGCCATTATTCCATCCGAGCGGGGCGAAAATTATCGGGGGAAGAAATGAACGCCTTACTGCGACAAATGGAAGCTACACCGTTTTCCGGTCAATGTAATCACGGAAGACCGACTTATATAGAGCTTAAGTTAAAAGATATTGAACGTTTATTCGGTCGTAAGTAATTTCTTATGATGTTAAAGTTACTAAATCCTTATTATTTCAGTAAAATATCAAGCATTTTAATACCTATTTTGGTAGTATCTACGCTTTTATCAATGAGTATTGGGCTTTACTTAAGCCTAATAGTCTCACCACCCGATTATCAACAAGGTGAAATGGTCAGAATTATGTATGTCCACGTGCCGGCTTCGTGGATGGCACTTGGGATTTATACTTTCATAGCAATATGTAGTTTTACTAGCCTGGTGTGGAAAACTAAAATGTCTTATTTACTCGCCGTTGCTAGTAGCTATGCGGGAGCCGGCTTTACTTTGATTAGTTTAGTAACAGGTTCCTTATGGGGAAAACCGATTTGGGGAACATGGTGGGTTTGGGACGCAAGACTAACCTCTATGCTGATATTATTTTTACTATATTTAAGTTATATTATCATAGTTAATAGTGCTGATGATATAAGACGTGCCGAAAAACCGGCTGCCGTTATTGCCCTTATCGGTGCCGTAAATATCCCGATTGTAAAATTCTCGGTAAATATCTGGTATAGCCTGCACCAGCCTGCAAGCGTTTTAAGGTTCAAGGCACCTGCTATTCATAACTCTATGCTACAGCCTCTAATCATTATGTTTGTAAGCTTTATATTATATTTCTTGCTTATATTGATATTACAAACTTCTACATTAATTACTAAACTTAAAAACCGGCGATAAAATGACTTATGTCGTAACCGATGAATGCGTAAAATGCAAATATACCACTTGTGTAGAGGTGTGTCCCGTAGATTGCTTTTATGAGGGGGAGTTTATGTTAGTTATCAACCCTGAGGAATGCATCGATTGCGGCGTGTGCGAACCGGAATGTCCCATTGATGCTATAAAATCGGAATCAGAGGAATTAATCGAATGGGTGGAAAGAGCTAAGTTATTTGCTAGTAAGTGGCCAAACATTACCAAAAGCAAACCGCCACTACCCGAAGCGGATAAATATAAAAATGAAAAAGATAAATTTGCTAGATTCTGTGAACATTTCTAATTTGCCGCAAAAAAGAGCGTTGTTGCGTGGATCGAATTTTTGCAAAGCGTACGGTGTCATGCCGTGGCTTGACCACGGTATGACACCGTACTTGTAATAACCATAATACGGTAAAACCGATACACACAACAACGCCTCCTCGCAATGACGTGGAATTTCCAGGTTACCTAACCTTTATTTAGCAATGCTTAATTATAGATTAATTGAGATTTCAATAATTGTGTTTTTATTGTCACAAGTATTTTTATAATCGTCATATATATAAGTTTATTCCTCAATTAACCTAGCAATAGAAAATATGTTATGTTATATCTGCAGGGGATAAGATTGAAATGAAAAAATTTTACTTAAACATACTTAATAAGTTAAAATATAATTAATTAATAAATCAGAGGTACTAAATATGAAAAAATTACTTTTAATCGCCGCCGCAAGTGCAACAATTTTATCTTCTACTCTTTCATTTGCAGACAGCATGGATGATAGCCAATGGTATCTTAAAGCCAATGCCGGTGCATCAATGTTTAATAAAGCAAAAAGTGAGGGACAAAAACTAAAGTCTAACACTGCTTTTGTCGGTGAAATCGGTGCTGGTTATTATATTATGGACAATGTAAGAGCTGATATAACATTAGGCATGGTATCTAATGCGGAGTTTAAGCTAAAAACCCCTTATGTAGATGAGTATGGTAATACTGTAAATTCAATTAAAGTGAAGCCAAATATTACCAGTTTATTACTTAACGGTTCTGTAGATTTTGTTGATGTAGATATGTTTAAAATATTTGCTACGGGCGGTGTTGGTGCTGCTTTAGTAAAAGAAAAATTCACTGGGAGTAGGGTAGATAGTGATGGAGACGCATTTAATGTTTCTAATTCTACTAAAAAGAATAACTATAACTTTGCTTGGCAAGTAGGTATCGGTGCTTCAGCAGAAATAGCCGATGGCGTAAAAGCTGAGCTAGTTTATTCTTGGAAAGATTACGGTAAAGCAAAAGCAAAAAAAGATTTAGGAAAGAGCAATATACGCTATAAAGGTCATAACATAATGGCCGGTATAAGATTCGATATATAATAACAATATAAAACTAATAATTATTTAAGGAGAAAATTAATAATATGAAAAAATTACTTTTAATCGCTGCCGCAAGTGCAACAATTCTATCATCTACTTTATCATTTGCAGACTGTGCAATGGATACAACTCAAGCTCAAAATGAAAATAAATGGTATCTTAAAGCCAATGCCGGTGCATCAATGTTTGATAAAGTAAAAGTTGATGGACAAAAACTAAAGTCTAATACTTCTTTTATCGGTGAAATCGGTGCAGGTTACTATATCATGAAAAATATAAGAGCTGATTTAACTCTTGGTACGGTAGTTAACCCTGTATTTAAAACAAAAACTCCTTACACGGGTTTTGGTATTACTATAAATTCAGTTAAAATAAAGCCAACCATTGTAAATTTATTGGTTAACGGTTATGTGGATTTTGTTGATTTAGGAGTGTTTAAATTATTTGCTGGAGGAGGTATCGGTACCGCTATGGTGAAAGAAAAAGGAACCACCATCGGAGTAGATAGGTTTGGAGATACGTTTAACGGCACTAGCTCCACTAAAACAAAATCTAATTTTGCTTATCAATTATCTTTAGGTGCTTCTGCTGAAGTTGTTGACGGCGTAAAAGCTGAATTAGTTTATAGTTGGAGAGATTATGGTAAAGGTAATGAAAGCTCTACTACCAAACTACACTATAAAGGTCATAACATAATGGCCGGCATAAGATTCGATATATAATTTATATATTATTCTCTAACCGAAACTAATAAAAGGAGCCTTAAACAAGGCTCCTTTTTTGTTATGTATTGAAGAAACTATCCAAAATATTATTCTAATTCCCACCTTTAGAGCATTGTTGCCTGGCTCAAAAAAAGTGCTATATGTCATTCCCGCGAAAGCGGGAATCCAGGCTAAAAAGCCTTAGCTTGTAAGGCTTTTTTCTGTATAATTGTAAGTTATCTTTACATTTCTAGTTTAATTTTTCTGGATTCCCGCCTTCGCGGGAAGGCATTGTTGCGTGGATCATAATTTACCGTATTATGGTTATTACAAGTATGTTGTCATACCGTGGTCAAGCCCACTACTGTACGAACGTTAAAGAAAAGGCTGTGTCATGCCGTGACTTGATCACGGCATCCAGAAAAATAAAGCCATATTA
>JAJIYK010000116.1 GCA_020881235.1 Rickettsia endosymbiont of Oxypoda opaca
AATTAGAAAAACTTAAAATCAAAACTAAGCTTAATCATTTTGCGATAAAGTATAAATTATTGCTAAAAGCTAATCAGATAGCCTTTAAGGAATTGCATAATATGATTGCTACTACTGCTTAGTGCGTAACATGAGTTACTTTTGTTAAGTAAAGTATACTTGTTTTAACATCAGTGTAAGGCTTAAAAGCACCGGAAGGCAAAGAAACTATATCTTCAACATAACTATTTTTATAAATATATTCTCGAAGTTTTGTGTATTTATTGTCAAATAAAATTCCTTCTGGAATAACCATTCCTATTCTTGGGTTTCCACTCTTTGAATCAATTGCGTCAAAGCAATGTTCTATACAAAGGCTATTGCTATTACTGCTACCAAGTTTATACAATCCTGAATAATCATCATAATTACCTAGTGAAAAAGGCATATTTGTAATAACTACATCATATTTCCTTTGGCTCGGTTTTTTAAGGCTATCTTGTCTTAGAATATTATTATGACCATCACCGGTAAGTATCATATTCATTTTTGTAATTCTGGCGTTTGTAGTAATTTCCGAACCATAAATAGTTTCTTGCCTTAATTGCTGTAAGGTTCTTTCATTTCTCGGCATTTTATTGTAAATATGTTTAAATGCTTCAATAAGCATTCCACCGGTTCCGCAAAAGGGGTCATAAACGGTTTCGCCAAATTTTGGATTAACAAGCTTTACTAAAGTTTTGACTATATGTCTTGGAGTGAAATATTCCCCTAAATCTTTATTTTGATTTGCCAAATATGCTTTTAGGAAATATTCAAAAGCATCTCCTTTTATGTCTGAATTTGTATCGACTAGGGAAAGTGAGTCAAGACTATCTATAATCCTTTTTAAAGTGATAGGGTTTTTTATTTTAAGAGGTGCAAAAATATCTGTTCCATATTCTTCCTGGAAATGTTTCAAAACAGTATCATTAACATAGTATAACAAATCATTACCATCTTTACCTCTAAATTTATCCCAGTTAAAATCCTTTGGGATTCTTGGGTTTAAATTTTGTTCATGTCTTTTATCTTCTTCTTCTGAAAATATTTTGAGAAATAAAATATTACAAAACTCACTAAAGCGTTCTATTCCTGCCTGCATCCCTTCTTTTCTTAGTTCTTTATTTGCAGAAGCAAATATATTAATTAATTCTTTCCGAGATTTTATTATTTGCTTATCGATTGTATTATATTCATTAGTATCTAAGAATTTTAAAGCTAGATCTTCACTTAAAAATTCTTCAATCTCTTCTCCATTTAATATAAGAGGTTTTGAAGTGCGTAAATGGATTGTTTTTATTGTGCTTCCATCACTTGCATAAGCAATAGGGCTTTTAAATTCCTCTGCATATCTCTGAGCTTGTTTCAAAGCTTCATTTAAATCTTTACCTTTTCTTTTGGCTTCAATGATAACTAAGGGATGTTCTCGATCGCAAGGCTTCAGTATGTAGTCGGCACAACCAACAGAAGTGTTTTTTTCAGTAAAAACATTTTTATCTTTTCCTGATAGTTTCCAACCCTTATTCTTAAGGGCTTCATCTATCTCAAGTCTTATATCAGCTTCTGATAACATATGAATTTACTAAATTAATTATATTTTTCTTAAATTTATCCATTATTATGTACATCCATTTTGAGAAAGCAACCCTTGAAAATAATATTAGTATAACCTATATCTGGAAATTTATTACACTGGCTTTTCAATTTAAATTTAGCCATAATTTAAGAGCGTTATCCAATTTTACTATTTCATCAGACATTAATTTACCAATTGTTTGAGCAATTTTTTCGGATTTAATAGAAACAATTTTATCGATCATAATTTGAGATTGTGATGTAAGACCATTTAGTTGTGTAGGAGCTAATAAAAGGCGAAATAATGGTGTGTCTACTAGGTGTGATGTTATAGGGCAAATTGTTATACTGGCATGCGTTGGATTAAATAAGTCGGACTGAACAACAACAGCAGGTCTTGGTTTACCATAATCTCCGGCTAATATACAAATTATAATATCTCCTCTTTTCATTAAGAAGTCCATCTCTCTTGATCGCTATTTATCTCCCATAAATCGGCATCTAGGTCTAAATTTTTTTGTCTACTAACAAGCAAAGATTGTCTCCTAGCCTCTCCAACTAAGTTTGAATTTTCTAATTGTTTAAGATATATGCGTATTGCTTCACTAATTACCCAATTCTTACGACGATGTAAGTCAAGAGCTGCTTTTTCAAGCTTTTTACTTAAGTCTACCTCTAAACGTATGCTAGTTGTAATGCTTTTTGTCATTTTTATCTCTGCTCATATATGTTAACTTATAATATAACACAAAGTATTACACTTCACTAGTTTATTTATGCCAGCATGTTTTATTTTTTAGTAATTTAGATTTAAGATTAGATAAATTCCATTTTTGAGCTAACTCTTTTACAATTTTTGAACCAAATTTTCCCTTACTTTTTATGTATACTAATTATATTGTTTTTAAATTCATCCATATATTAACTTTTTACTAACTTAATATCCCTTGTGGAAATTATTTTATCGACCAAACCGAATTTTTTTCCTTCTTCAGGTGACATGAAATTATCACGTTCCATATTTTTTTCAATGTGTTTTATATCATGACCGGTATGTTTACTATATAAGCCGTTAAGTAATCTTTTAACTTTTAAAGTTTCCTGTGCATGAATTTCTATATCGGTAGCCTGCCCTTGATAACCTCCTGAAGGCTGGTGGATCATTATGCGGCTATGCGGTAATGAAGAACGCATTCCTTTCTCGCCGGCACATAATAATAGTGATCCCATAGAACAAGCTTGCCCTATACAGAGTGTGGCAATTTTTGGTTTTATATATTGCATGGTATCGTATATAGCAAGACCGGCCGTAACCACGCCGCCCGGCGAATTTATATACATGTAGATATCTTTTTCCGGATTTTCTGCCTCAAGGAAGAGCAATTGTGCTACTACAACATTTGCCATATAATCCTCGACAGTACCGCACACAAAAATTATGCGTTCTTTGAGTAGTCTTGAATATATATCGTAAGCTCTCTCACCTCTTGAGGTTTGCTCAATCACTATCGGTACATACGACATTTAATTTTCTCCTGATATTTAAAACTTTGTGCGTCCTCAATGTCGCTCTTACAAGGTATTGCCTGCGTGGATAGGCGTTGTTGCATGGCTCGGAAAATGGTTCCAATGTCATACCGAGGCCCCTCCCACGGTATCCAGAAAAAAACTTAATAAAAAGACTGGATGCCGTGATCAAGGAACTAGAATGACACCGTACGCTTTGCAAAAATTCAATCCACGCAACAATGCCCGCTCGCAATGACGTTACAGGTATCCACGCAACAACACCGACTCACAACAACTCTCTATGTTTTTACTCCTTATCCAAGGCACCGGCAATTATATCACCGATATTCATAGCATTATCACTAGAGCCGTGTTCTTTAATTGCTTTCTCACGCTCTGCTATTTTTAGTGCTTTTATCGATAATGAAACTTTATTTGATTTATCAACAGAGATAATTTTTGCCTCTATTGTATCTTCTAAAGAAAACATTTCAGGTTTTTGCTCTCCTTTTTCTTCGGATAACTCTGATTTTTTAATAAAACCGTGAGCTTTATCATCTATCATTACTTCTAAACCATCATCTTTAATTGCCGTTATAACGGCTTTAACGATGGCATTCTTTTTATATCCTTCGGAAGGCTCTTGAGCAAGATTTTCACTAAGTTGTTTTATACCGAGGCTAATGCGTTCTTTTTCAATATCGACGGCTAAAACTTTGCATTCTATTATATCATTCTTTTTGAATGATTTTAATAACTCCGCACCGTTACCTTCCCAACTTATATCCCCTTCATGAATCATACCGTCGATATTATCGCCGAGAGCTACAAATATACCGAAATCCGTAACATTTCTAACCGGTGCCGTAAGTACGGTTCCTACCGGATTTGTTTCTGCAAATTTTATTAAAGGATTATCCCGACATTGTTTAATACTTAAAGAAACACGATGTTTTTCCGTATCGACTTCTAAAACTACAAATTCTACTTCCTGCCCGATAGTAATCGTTTTTCTCGGATATTGATTAGATTTTAGCCAACTAATTTCACTTGAGTGAACTAACCCTTCCACACCATCTTTTAGCTCAATAAACACTCCATAATCAGCAATATTCGTTACTTTACCGATCATTTTTTTACCGACAGGAAATTCTCCTTTAATATTATGCCACGGGTTATGGTCAAGTTGCTTCATACCTAGCGATATTCTTTTTGTCTCTTCGTTAAA
Organism: Rickettsia endosymbiont of Oxypoda opaca; assembly: GCA_020881235.1. GTDB lineage: Bacteria > Pseudomonadota > Alphaproteobacteria > Rickettsiales > Rickettsiaceae > Rickettsia. The sequence continues at coordinate 4,334 of JAJIYK010000116.1, forward strand.
TTTAATAACCATTACTTTAACTTTTTGACCGAGCGTTAGAATTTCTGAAGGATGGTTAACTCTACTCCAAGAAATATCGGTTAAATGTAATAAACCGTCAACACTTCCTAAATCAATAAACGCTCCGTAATCGGTTATATTTTTTACAACTCCCTCAAGTACCATACCCTCTTTAATTTTCGACAACATTTCATCTCTAGCTTCCGACCTTGATTCTTCCAAAATAGCTCTTCTTGAAACTACAATATTACCAAGCTTTTTGTCCATTTTTAAAATCTGGAACGGCTGTTTAATATCCATTAATAAAGAAATATCTTTAACGGGTCTAACGTCCACTTGACTACCAGGCAAAAATGCAATTACTCCTGATAAATCTACAGTAAACCCACCTTTAACACGACCAAAAATTATACCGTCGACAAATTCACCTTTAGCACAAGCAACTTCCAATTGTCCCCATAACTCTTCTCTAACGGCTTTTTCACGGCTTAATATAGTTCTACCGTTACGACCTTCGATTTTTTCAATATAAACATCGACTACATCACCGATTTGCGGCATCATCTGATTAACAGATAGAGCAAATTCGGTTTTTGGCACCCTTCCTTCGTTTTTTAATCCGACATCAACAATAATAACTCCTTCATCAATCCCTACTACCTGCCCTTTAACTACAGTACCTTCTTTAATATGGCTTGTATTTACGCTTTCAAGCATCTGGGCAAAATCACCGTCAAATTGGCTATTAATTTCTGCCAACTGCGGGACGAATCTTTTCTTAAATTTCGGCATATTTTTCTCGATTAATATTAGTTAGTGCTAAACTAATATAATATTTTTTTATAGGTTAATAAAATTAAGTATAAATAACTTAGCACTTCGGAGTTTTAAATAATTAACTTTAAAACTTCAAGTTATTTTACTCATGCTTAAAATAAATTATAGGCGTTAGTTTACAAAGTAAAGATATATGTTTGTCATTGCGAGAAGGCATTAGCGTTGTTGCGTGGCTCGAAAAATGATTCCAATGTCATACCGTGGCTTAACCCACTAGTGTACGAACGTTAAGGAAAAGGCTGTGTGTCATGCCGTGACTTGATCACGGCATCCAGTCTTTTTATTAAGGTTTTTCCTGGATACCGTGGTCAAGCCACGGTATGACACCATACTTGACTTGTAATAACCATAATACGGTATAATTATGAACCATGCAACAAAGCCGGCATATCCTCGCAATGACGAGTCTTATTTTTTATCTCTTCCTAACACTCCCCCACATAAAATAAATTTTGTTATTTTTTCGACAATTTCCAAAGGAGTAAGCTCGGAGGTATCGATCACTAAAGCGTCTATTGCCGGCAGTAACGGTCCTGATTCTCGCTCTTTATCTCTTTTATCTCGTAGCTTTATCTGTTGTAAAATTTCCGTAAGCATACAAGCTTTTCCCTTTTTTTGCAACTGATTATATCGCCTTTGAGCCCGAAGCTCGGCATTCGCAGTGATAAAAATTTTTAAATCGGCATCAGGGGCTATAACAGTACCGATATCCCTCCCCTCCATAATGATCCGAGGGGTGGATTTTATCAAATTTATCAAATATTTATTTAAGTTATTTCTAACCTCACTTATTGCGGCAACTTTAGAAGCAATATTTCCTATATATTCATCCTCTAAATCAATATTTTTCGTGATTTCTAAAGATTCCGATAAAGAAATAATTGCCTTAATATCATTAATATCTATTTTTTGATTAACACAATTAAAAGCAAGATTTCTATAAACTATACTTGATTGAAAATATGTAAGAAAAAATTTGCTAGCTAGCATTTGACCGATCGTACCTTTACCGGAAGCAGCCGGACCGTCAAGAGCAATTACAAAATTTTGAGTGATATCAAAAGCTTTAGATTTCAGAGTCATAATTTAAGAGTCATTTTAAAAATATTATAAATACCGCAAATAAAGCTTGAAATCTAGACTATTATACAATAAATATAAAAGCGTAAAATTTATGTACATATAAATAAGGACGATTAGCTCAGTTGGTTAGAGCATTACGTTGACTTCGTAAAGGTCGGGGGTTCGATCCCCCCATCGCCCACCACCTTAACTCCTAGCTTTTCATAATCTACTAATTTTACCTCCCTACTCTGTATGCTGCTTATATGCTCCTCGCATTTTTAAAAATGGTGTCTTAATTGCTCTATTACCTCGATTAAACCTGATGTTTAAGTTGAGGTCTTATGCACACTATATGCTGCTCAC
>JAJIYK010000117.1 GCA_020881235.1 Rickettsia endosymbiont of Oxypoda opaca
CCACGGAATCCAGTTTTATAACGTCATAAAAAGGCTCTAAAATAAGTCTAATATGGCTTTATTTTTCTGGATGCCGTGATCAAGTCACGGCATGACACAGCCTTTTCTTTAACGTTCGTACAACATAGGGTCAAGCCACGGCATGACACCCCGAACGCTTTGCAAAAATTCAATCCATGCAACAACACTACGATTCCAGTAGCCAAGCAACAACACCGTCAAGCTTTATGAATGACGCTGTAAGCATAGCATTATAAAGACAATGTTAACAAGATAAAGTAAAAATTTGTTTATTGTAAATAATTCTTAATTAATTCTTCAGCAATTTGTACGCCGTTTAGTGCAGCTCCTTTACGTAAATTATCGCATGTGACCCATAAATTTATAGTGTTTGCTTGCGTATTGTCGTCTCTAATTCTGCTGACATATACTGAATCCTCACCTACTACTTCAATAGGAGAAATATACGGTGTTTCATTAAGTTTAGAGATTGTAATGATTCCGTCGGCGTCTTTTAATATTTCTTCTGCTTCAAATGCATCCATTTTACTATTAAATTCAATATTAACTGCCATAGAATGAGCAACAAATACCGGTACTCGAACACAAGTAACGCTAACACTTATATGATTTCCTATAATCTTTTGTAATTCAAGAGCAATTTTAGATTCTTCACTTGTATAGCCGTCTTCATTAAAATGACCTATATAAGGAAATAAGTTAAAGGCTATTTGCTTGGGAAATGTTTTTGCAGCAACTTCCCCGAAAGTATATTTGGATTTAGTTTGCTTATAAAGCTCGTCCATACCTGCTTTACCTGCACCCGACACCGATTGATAAGTAGAGATAATAACCCTTTTAATTTTTGCTTCGTCATCTAAAGGTTTTAGTAAGACTGCCAGCGGTATAGTACAACAATTCGGGTTAGCAACAATATTTTTAACCGAATAATCCTTTAACTTTGATAAATTAGCTTCAGGAACAATTAAAGCTACTTCTGCGTCGAGTCTAAAAAAAGAAGATTTATCAATAACTATACATTTTTTAGCGATAGCTTTTGGAATATGTTCTTTTGAAATATCAGAGCCGGCACAGAAAAAAGCAATATCAACATCACTGAAATCTAAATTATCTAAACTAATTGTTTTTACTATATCGTCGCCGAAACTAATTTCGGTGTTCATAGAATTATTTGATGCTACGGCGTAAATTTTGTTAATCGGAAAAGAACGCTCAGCTAAAATATTAATGGTTTCCCGCCCAACATTTCCCGTAGCACCGATTACTGCAATATTATATTTTTTACTCATATTTTTCTAACCGATTAAACCGGAAATTTTTTTTCCGCCTATAATGTGAAAATGAAAGTGAAAAACGCTTTGACCCACATTTTCCCCTTTATTAGTTACTAACCGGTAACCCGATTCATTCAAGCCGGCTTCTTTTGCGATATCAGAAATTTTAGCAAAAAAATATTTTATTTCTTCAGAAGAAGCCTTAGCAATAAAATCATCGTAATCAATATATTCTTGTTTAGGAATAACGATTAAATGCACCGGTGCTACCGGATTTATATCTTTAAATGCTAACAGCTTTTCATCTTCATAAATTATTTCTGCCGGAATATCCTTATTGATAATTTTTGCAAAAATATTTTTTTTATCGTACATATTATATTTTTTTACTTAATTGTTATATGTTTGTCATGCTGAACTTGGTTCAGCGTCTCTTGTATCAAGCTTTATGAAATATACTGTAAATCTAAAATATGATATAACAAATAAGAGGGAAATGTAAAGAAAAAGCTTTATAATGACGATTCCGGTAGACATGCAACAAGGCTAGTTGAGAGGCGGTGGACTTAATGCTATAGCGAGCGGCTTGATGTTTGTCTTTATTTGTGGTAAAACAATCTTTTCTAGAAATAATCAAATTTATGACATTTAAAAAACCCTCGAAAGAAGAAGCCAAAGAAGCAGTAAGAACGCTTCTTAAATTTATCGGCGAAGACCCGAATAGAGAGGGGTTACTTAAAACACCTGAGCGTGTAATTAATAGTTATACTGAAATGTTTTCCGGTTATAAAAAAGATATAGCCGAGATATTAAGCACTAAATTTTATGATACTTGTAATTTTCAGGATTTTATTTTACTGCGAGATATTCATTTTAATTCCTTTTGCGAGCATCATATATTACCGATGAGCGGCACGGTTGATATAGCTTATATCCCCGATAATTGTATAATCGGTATAAGTAAGCTGGCAAGAATAGTAAACGTCTTTGCCGGAAGGCTGCAAATCCAGGAAAAAATGACCGTCCAAATTGCCGAAAGTCTACAAGAACATTTAAAGCCCCTAGGCGTTGCCGTAAAAATTTCTGCTTTGCATAGCTGTATGTCGGTTCGGGGGGTAATGCAAAATAATAGTATTATGAATACTATGCATTATACGGGCATATTTGCCGAGCAACAAAAATATCGTCATGAATTCCTTAACCTTACTTCAAAAAGATAGAATATATAGCTCGTAAATGAAGAATTTAGAACTTGTCACCCCGTGGCTTGACCACGGGGTCTAGAAAGGTAAGAACTGGATGCCGTGATCAAGTCACGGCATGACACCCGTGGCGTTGTTGCATGGCTCTAGAAAAGTCCTATATGTCATTCCTGCGAAGGCGGGAATCCAGAGAATATTTAAACGAATTATATAGTAAATTTTTATATAATTTTGCTTATTTTAAGTGTTTTTTCTGGATTCCCGCCTTCGCGGGAATGACACCAAAAATTCGAGCCATGCAACAATGTCGGTATGACACTATAACAACTATAAATATTAGTAAAAAAGTAAATAAATTATGTTATTATCCAAATATTTCCTACCTGTATTAAAAGAAGAGCCGGCAGAAGCACAAATAATATCCCACAAATTAATGCTTAGGAGTGGGATGATTAGACAGCAGGCAGCCGGTATTTATAGCTGGTTACCATTAGGTTTAAAAGTCCTTAAAAATATTGAAAATATCGTGCGGCTGAATATGAATAAAGCCGGTGTACTTGAGGTGTTAATGCCCTGCATTCAACCGGCTTCTTTATGGGTAGAGTCGGGACGTTTTGAAAATTACGGCAAGGAAATGCTGAAATTTCAAGATCGCCACGATCATACTTTATTATTCGGTCCGACTAATGAAGATATGATTACCGATATTTTTAGGCATAATATCCAATCATATAAAGATTTACCGAAAAATTTATACCATATTCAATGGAAATTTCGTGATGAGATTAGACCCCGCTTCGGTGTTATGCGAGGACGGGAATTCTTAATGAAAGATGCTTATTCGTTTGATATAGACGAGGAACACGCCGTTAAAACTTATAACAATATGTATAAGGCATATATTAATACATTTCGTGATCTCGGTGTTAGCGTCGTGCCGGTGATTGCCTATAACGGTCCTATCGGTGGCAATTTAAGTCATGAATTCCATATTATTGCTGAAACCGGCGAAAGTACTATTTATTACGATAAAAGATTTAAAACATTAAAAGAACACACTGAAATCGACATAGAGGAACTTAAAAGCTGGTATGCAGCAGCTGAAGAAAAACATGACCCAACTAAATTATCGATTTCGGAAAATGAAATAATCAGCAGTAAAGGAATCGAAGTCGGGCATATTTTTTATATCGGCGATAAATATTCTATGGCAATGAATGCACTGATAAACGACAAAAACGGCAAACTCGCACCGGTGCAAATGAGTTCTTACGGCATCGGCATTTCACGGCTTGTTGCCGCCATAATAGAAGCAAATTACGATGCAAAAGGTATTATATGGCCGGTAAATATTGCACCTTTTAAGGTCTCGCTTATTAATTTAAATATTCTTGATAGTCAACCTTGCCAAATAGCGGAACAATTATATAAACAACTCACAGCTCACAATGTGGAAGTATTATATGATGACACTAATGAACGAGCAGGTAGTAAATTCGCTACGCATGACCTGATCGGCTCACCTTATCAAATCATAATCGGACCTAAAAAAGCGGCAAATAATCTAGTGGAATTAAAAAACCGCAAGAGCGGTGAAATAGAGGATATAACGGTTGATAGTATTATTGAGCGGTTACTAAAAAGTTTTAGCTGAAATAACGAGGTACGGTGTCATTCTAGTTCCTTGTCATGCCGTGACTTGATCACGGCATCCAGTCTTTTTATTAAGGTTTTTTCTGGATACCGTGGTCAAGCCCTGTGTTGTACGAACGTTTTAATAAAGAGGTAAAAATTCTGTCATTCCGTGGCTCCGACCACGGAATCCAGTTTTATAACATCATAAAAAGGCTCTAAAATAAGTCTAATATGGCTTTATTTTTCTGGATGCCGTGATCAAGTCACGGTATGACACAGCCTTTTCTTTAACGTTCGTACAACATAGGGTCAAGCCTCGGTATGACATTGGAACCATTTTTAGAGGCATAACAACACCTAAGACATTAGCGTAGTTGGGGTTAATAATACCATAACGGCAGTGATAATTTAATATCAAAACCCGCTACCGTAATGTTTAAATCTTTCTCGGCAAAATATTTTTCTTCCCTAATTAAGGCAATCGCTTTATTTTGATAAGCTGAGCATATAACACCGATTTTGTCCTGACCTGTAAAAATCTCATCTTCTTTTACTAAAATAGATAAATCTTTTTCAGCAGAAACTTTAAATATTTTTTTTCTGATTACCCCTTGATATTTTGTTCTTGAAATAACTTCTTGCCCAACATAGCAACCTTTATCATAACTAATAGCGTTTAATTTTTCTGCTCCGTATTCGATAGGAATAGATTTATTACTAATTAAATCTTCGTAACCGTCGATAATTGAAAAATTATATTTATCTTCTAAATATAATTTTTTAGTAGTAATATTTCGCTCTAAATCGACCTCTTTACTAATTATCGAACGAAACCCTAAAGATTTATAACGTGGATCGCGAATAGCAATTAATGATTCGATATTAAGGATTTGATGAGAATAAATTACTTGATAAATATCGCTTAAATCCGTTATCTCTATTTTAGCACGTAATTTATAAAAAATTAAATGGCTTATAAATGCTTCTTTATTATTTTTATTTATATCGATAAAAACCTGTTCCATCGAGGGAATAAAAACGAAAAAATCAAATAAATATCTTCCTTGATTGTTTAGAAGATAAGTATAACAATAATTAGTTTTTGTAAGATCGTTAGTTGTCAGGTTTTGTAAAAACTTTACTGCATCCTTGCCGGTAATTTCAATAATCGACCTATCGCTTAATATTTCATACATAATATACTAGTTTAACCTAAATAGCTTGGATTTGTGTCATTCCTGCGTGGATACGGCGTTGTTGCGTGGCTCATAATTTACCGTATTATGGTTATTACAAGTATGGTGTCATACCGTGGCTTGACCACGGTATCCAGAAA
>JAJIYK010000118.1 GCA_020881235.1 Rickettsia endosymbiont of Oxypoda opaca
GAAAGCGAACACATAGGTGGCCCCGAAAATGCGAAGTCCCGAAGGCCGAACTAGCGACCGTAGAGTGAAGGCAATATGTTCAACTGAAAACTAACTGATACAGTTTCTTTTCTGAAGGCAAAAGCTATTCTAATCTTGCATGGCAGCATTTAGAAGAAGAATTCGGTCACAATTTACAGCTTTTAAAAAGCCGAAAAAACTATGTAGCTGTCGAAGACCCTGTTTTTGAAGCATTAGCTAGTTGGTTTACTATGAAAATGTTAACGCTTAGCGATGCTGAGCGAACCGTACTGATCCATTTAGTAATAGAATCCTGTGCTACTATATTTTATGAATATTTAGGTCCCATCTTTTTAGATAATAATAAAAAAGAAGAACATTTTAATACTCACCAAGAACTTGATCCGGAGCATGAACAAATCGGCATAGATTTACTAAAAAAAATGAATGTTACGGACTCGTCTTTAATAACCATCCAAAAAAAAGGCTGGGCGATGATTGAAGCTTTATTTACCCGCCTTGCCGAAAATTGTTTAGATTAGGATTTAGCATAAAATAATACTTAACTTTACGGTAAAAATGCTTTTTGAATAGGCAATAATTTTAAATCGGGTAGCATCGGCATAATTAAATCTATACCTTTTTTCTCGTTGCTATTGCCGTGTACTAATATAAAAGAGCCTTCTTTTACAATTTCACCTTTGGCGAGCCAGCTTTTACTTCCAAGCGGAATAAGACCGAATTTTTTTAATTTCCTAACTAATGTCTTATCGGAAATTAAACCCGGAAAGCGGAAAAAAGGCGACGGTGCAATATTATATTGTAATAATATTTTTTCCGTTTCAAAAACTTCCTTTTCAAAATCGTTTTTATTAGAAAGTAGGAAATTATTTTCAAACGGAACATCCTTAAAATAAGGGTGAGTAAGGGAATGATTAACCCAAGTTATTTGTAATTTACCGCTATCTTGTTGTTTTTTTAACCATAAAAATTCATCTGCGTGTTTAACTATCCATAACCCCGATATGCATACGGCGATAGGTAGCGGCTTATGTACAGCGTCATCTCGATCGCTTGATACAAGCGAATTTTTCAGAACTCGCCTGTGCTCACGTACTTTTGTACGCTGTGCAGGCTCGCCTTTAAATTCATCTTGTCTGAAGCGATCAAGATTTAGCTGTAATTGATCAGATAACTCCACTAATTTTTTAAAAAAATCTTCTTCAAAGCTTTTAGAAGAGGGACACATATCAATAGTTAGAAAGCAACCGTTTCTTCTATATATTGATTCGGTAGCACCATAATTTTGCTGGATGTAAGGAGGAGAACTATATTTATTTAAAGTTTTTAAATAAGGCGTTTTATTTAAACTTTTTATGACCTTACGCTGCTTTTTTTTATTACCGGAAAAGGTTACTTTATTAGCTAAGGATATTTCAGTCTTGAATGAATAAGGGTCTACTAAAACAAAAAATGATTCTGAAAAATGCGTATAAGAACGGATAGCAATTTTTATTTTTTTATCTTGTGTAGAAACCGGTAAGAATATCGGTTTATAATCTTGTATGGCTTCAATTTTTTCCTTTCCATACGATGAGCTACTATATATAAAAATTAATATTATATAGATACATTTCAATATAGAGGAGGTAAAATATTTTTTCATTCTAGCTTTCCTTATTTAAAAGCTAGAATATACATGAAGTATTTAATTTTGTTAAGTTATTTTTAGTAAAATATTAATTTTTATTAAATATGATCGTTCACGTAACTATGTAATGTTGTTGTGTGGATCGAATTTTTGCAAAACGTTCGGTGTCATTCTAGTTCCTTGATCACGGCATCCAGTCTTTTTATTAAGTTTTTTTCTGGATACCGTGGGAGGGGCCTCGGTATGACACCATACTTGTAATAACCATAATACGATAAATTATGAGCCACGCAACAACGCCGCCACGAAGTGGATAATGAACTTACTTAAATTAATACAAAAACAATTTATTAGAGCTTTTATTGATATTTTTGTTATTATTTGCATTTGGATAGTGAGTATTAGTATTTATTGATTTTAAATACTTATTTATCGCTTGCGTAAATTCTTCAGTTTTATAACGGAAAAAATGATCTGCTCCGGTAACTATTTTATAATCAACTTTTATATGTGATTGTTGCTTAGATAATTTATTTGCTAATTTACGTACTTCCTCAACCGATACGATACTATCCTTATCGCCTTGTAGGATAAAACCCGGGATAGGACACGGCGATAGAAAAGAAAAATCATATTTATTTACCGGCGGCGAGATAGCAATAAAATTATTGATTTCAGGACGACGCATTACCAACTGCATAGCTATCCATACACCAAATGAAAACCCTAATATTAAATTAATACCGCTATTAGGGTTATTTTGCTGAAGCCAATCAAGGGCGGTTGCCGCATCTATTACCTCACCTACACCGTTGTCAAATTTACCTTGAGAACGCCCTACCCCTCTGAAATTAATTCGCAGTACCGTAAAACCGTTATCGGCTAAAATTCTATATGAGTTGTAAACTACCTTATTATTCATAGTTCCCTCATATAACGGGTGTGGATGCAGAACTAAAGCAAGAGGAGCATATTGTAAAGCAGATTTTGTGTAAACTCCTTCAATTCGTCCGACAGGACCGTTAAAATAAATTTGCGGCATATGATTTATAATAAATTTTATAGGTTAAAACATAACATATTAATTAATGCGGATCAAGAAAAGTAAATAAGCATAATTAATTTGATGTCATTCTAGCTAAAGACGCAGATGCCTCGCCATGACGATTCTGGAAGCCATGCAACAACGCTCTATGGAAGCGGGAATGACATAAGAGGTGCAGGAAGGACATAGGAATATGCATGCAATGCACTACTATATAACAAACAATACTTACTTAATCGCTTCAATTAACTTCTTAACGCCGTCGATTGAATTATTAAATAATATTTTTTCTTCGTTATTTAACTCTATCTCTATTATTTTTTCGACGCCGTTTTTACCGATAATGATCGGTACGCCGACATATAAACCCTCTACGCCGTACTCACCTTGTAAATAAGCAGCACAAGTAAGGATTTGGCGTTTATCTTTTAAGTAAGATTCTAACATCTGAATTGCCGAAGCTGCCGGTGCATAGTAAGCAGAGCCGGTTTTAAGCAATGCTACGATCTCACCGCCGCCATTGCGAGTACGCTCTATTATTTGCTCGATACGCTCTTGACTCGATAACCCCATTTTTATTAAATCCGGTATCGGGATACCTGATATAGTCGAGTATCTTGCAAGTGGTACCATCGCATCACCGTGACCGCCTAGCACCATGCTAGTAACATTTTCGACGGATACTTTAAACTCATCGGCGAGGAAATAATTAAATCTTGAGGAATCAAGTACGCCCGCCATGCCGATAACTTTATGATGCGGCAAACCGCTAGTCTTTAACATCACGTAAACCATAACGTCAAGCGGGTTAGTAATTACTATAACAAAAGCATTCGGTGCATATTTTTTTATATTTTCCGCCACCGTCTTCATGATGGCAGTATTCACGCTAATCAAATCGTCTCTGCTCATTCCCGGTTTTCTCGGTAAACCGGCAGTAATAATTATTGCGTCGGAATCTTCTATATCTTTATAATCGTTGGTACCCTTTATTGTAATGTCAGAACCGGTAACCGCATTTGCTTGTGAAAGGTCAAGAGCTTTCCCTTGCGGCAAGCCTTCTGCCACGTCAAATATTACTATGTCACCGAGTTCTTTAATGCTAATCAGATGGGCAAGCGTTCCGCCTATATTACCCGCACCGATTAATGATATTTTAGGATTTTTCTTCATTATTTCCTCCATAAATTATTTTTATGTTGCGTGGATCATAATTATTGTATTACAAGTATGGTGTCATACCGTGGCTTGTATCTGTGTTGTACGAACGTTGGTTTGCAGGTTGTTTTTCCGCCATTGCGAGGGAATTGACGGTAGTAAAGTGACGAAGCAACCCAGTAAAAATGCTAATTTTAGCATAATTTTATGAAGTTTTATGGATTGCCACAGCCACTTCGTGGCTTCGCAATGACGATTTTTGCAACGTTCGTACAACACAGGGCTTGACCGCGGTATCCAGAAAAAACCTTAGTAAAAGACTGGATGCCGTGGTCAAGCCACGGCATGACACCCGAACGCTTTGCAAAAACTTGAGCCATGCAATAACGCCGACCTGACCGCAGTATGATACTGAAAATACTAGTGTAATGGAAATAAAAATAAATAATAGCTAAAATATAACTTATGAATTCATTAAATCAAAAAATTCGCTATTAGTTTTAGTATTTTCTAATTTCTTCAATAAAAATTCCATTGCTTCCGTTTCGCCCATTGGATTGATAAGACGGCGAAGCACCCACATTTTCTTTAAAGCTTCTTTATCAACTAATAGCTCTTCTTTTCTAGTACCTGACTTGGTAATATTAATTGCCGGATAAATACGTTTATCGGCAATTTTCCGATCTAAGACGATTTCCGAGTTACCGGTTCCTTTAAATTCTTCAAAAATCACTTCATCCATCCGTGAGCCGGTTTCAATTAAAGCCGTTCCTATTATGGTCAGCGAACCGCCATTTTCAATATTTCGTGCCGCTCCGAAAAATCTTTTCGGTCTTTGCAATGCATTAGCGTCGACACCGCCCGTTAATACCTTACCTGATGACGGAACGACAGTATTGTAAGCTCGTGCAAGCCTTGTTATCGCATCCACTAAAATTACTACATCTTGTTTGTGTTCAACCAAACGTTTGGCTTTTTCAATAACCATTTCGGCAAGCTGAACGTGCCTACTTGCCGGCTCGTCAAAAGTAGAGCTTACCACTTCTCCACGCACGGAACGCTGCATATCGGTGACTTCTTCAGGGCGTTCATCTATTAATAACACTATTAAAAATACTTCCGGATTATTAGTAGTAATAGCGTGAGCTATATTTTGTAGTAATACGGTTTTACCGGTGCGAGGCGGAGCAACGATTAAAGCACGTTGTCCTTTGCCCATAGGAGACACTAGTTCTATAACTCTTGTACTTAAATCTTTGCTGTTATCCTCAAGCTCTA
>JAJIYK010000119.1 GCA_020881235.1 Rickettsia endosymbiont of Oxypoda opaca
AAGTTTTTTTTTTTATTTTTAGGTTTTATCTCAAATATATTAGAACATACTTAAGAAATATTTAGTAAATAATTACAAAAAGCTTAAAAATTGTTATTTTATAGTTGTATATAATATTAAAATATGGTACAATTTCCACCCATAATTGTATAACATTCATAAATACTAGATTTTTAATAATTAGTATTTTTGCAAAACGCAATAATTGACAATTTTGTTAGAAGGACAATTGCTACAACAGCAGACTTCTAGCATAACGTAGCTAATAAGGCGGAATTTGAAGGAAACACTTTACCTAGCACCGCAGCGTACAAAGAAGTACGTGAGGATGCGAGTACTGAATTGACGTACAAATCACCCTTAGAAGCAAGTTATGCGAGAAGTCTAGTAAACAATAATTAATCAGGGAGATAATAATGGTAAGAAAAAATGACTTCATACAAAAAATTGATGATTTTATCGGAAAAAAGATTTATTCTTTGCGCCTTGCAAAAGGTTTATCTCGCCAGCAACTTGCAGAAGTGATAGATGTTACACATCAACAACTACAAAAATACGAAAAAGCAATTAACAGAATTTCGGTCGGTAGATTAGTATTTATTGCAAAAGCTTTAGATAGAAATATTGATTATTTTTTTGACGGATTAGACGAAGCCGATAACCCGCAACCTATTCATACTCAACATCAACGTATGTGTATTGAAGTTTCAAGAAATTTCATGAAAATTGATAGTACGGAGCAACAAGCAATTAACAATTTAGTAAAGTGCTTGGCTAACAAAAAGAAAATAAAAGAAAAATTATAAATTCGAAATCTTTTAAAACCGATGTCATTCTCGCCTTCGGGCATTGTTGCGTGGATCGGAATCATTACAAAAAACCCCGTCATTGCGAGGAGGTACGTAGTGCCGACGTGGCAATCTAGGAAAAAAAACAGCAAAAAATGCTATGAAAATTATTATTTTCTAGATTGCCACGCCGCTTGCAGCGGCTCGCAATGACGTTGCAGGTATCCACGCAACAATGCCGACTCGCCTTCGGGCATTGTTGCCTGGCTCGAATTTTTGCAAAGTGTATGGTGTCATTCTAGTTCCTTGATCACGGCATTCAGTCTTTTTATTAAGGTTTTTTCTGGATACCGTGGTCAAGCCACGGTATGACATCGTACTTGTAATAACCGTAATTATGAGCCATGCAACAACGCCTAGCCGATATGACACCGAAGCGTTTTAAAAAAATACTCAAAATATAGCAATTATTTCTGTAATTTTAAGTAGGTATCGGCAAGATTGACATAATTTTTTATGTTATCTTCCATATATTCTAAATCTTGATCAGTTAAATATCTAACGAATTTTGCCGGCGATCCCATCCATAGTTCTTTCGATTTAATTATTTTATTTGGAGGAATAAGACTCCCTGCGGCAATAAAAGCATATTCTTCAATTATAGAATAATCCATTATAGTAGATCGCATACCGATAAAGGCATTATTATGAATTGTGCAGGCATGTATAAGAGCAAGGTGACCGACTGTTACGTTATTTCCTATTTCTACGGGACCGTTAAACCGAGAGGTATGAATTACCGTACCGTCCTGTATGTTAGTGTTATTGCCGATTTTGATCGAATTAACATCGCCTCTAAGAACGGTATTAAACCAGATACCGGATTTACTACCGACTTTTACCGCCCCTATTAAAGCACCGCTAGGTGCAATATAAGCTTCTTTATCAATTTCGGGAGTAACCCCTTGATAAGGGATAATATTAAAAGACATTTAATTAATTATTATAGTCTATCCAAGAAATATTACCGTCTTTGCGATAATAAACTACATTAATACGATCATTCTTGCTATTTTTAAATAATATAGCCGGCATATCTTCTAAATCCATTTTCATTACGGCTTCTTTTACCGATAATGTTAATATCTCTAAAGATTTTTCAGCAATAATAACCGGACTATTATCGCTATCGTTATCATTTAGCTCTTCATCTTCCGAATGTTTCTTGCTACTAATAATATATTTTGTTCCTGCAGAAGCGATTTCGGAAATTTTTACCTTGTCGGCATGATGATTTTTAAATTTTGACTTATATTTTCTAAGTTGTTTTTCAAGCTTTACAAGCGACATATCAAATGCAGAATATATATCGTCACAGCTAAAACTACTTTTTACTGTATTATGCTTTCCGGTGCCGTATTTTACTATGATATCGCAAGTAAAATGAAAGTTATCTTTTGAAAAATGTATATTTGTATTTATTATATCGGCAAAATATTTTTTTACTATTTGGGTAGTACGTTCTTTTGAATGTTCCTGTAAGGCACTACCGATAGAAATATGTTGTCCTGAAACTGATATACTCATAAATACCTCTGTGATTTAGTAATAAAAAAATTGATGATATAATTTAATATCTATTTCCTATAATTATACAATAATTATTATTATATAGGTAGCTAGAGCTTAAATACCCCTATATAATTAATAGATAATTAAACTAAACTCAAGTCCTTATTATTAAATAAAATTTTGACTTTTAAGTTTATCATAAAAATACTGAAATAAGCCTATGTTAATAAGGAAATTTTTTTGTATTTCTAGTAGATTTTGATTTTAAAGATGCACCCCTTTTATCTCTAAATCTCAATTTACTCTTATGTAATTTAATTAACTCTTTAGTAATTTTAACTACTAAAGAAGGATTAATCCCTGCTTCAGAACAAGTTGAAAGAAACGCTTCGCTTCCTCCAAAAATCCATTCTTTTGCCTCATATTCTATTTTTTTCGCTTCTCGTTTCGGTGAAGTATTAGTTGCATCAATTATTGCTTGCGTAATGATAGCACTACGCAGTGCAACATCAGGAGAAACGTTATATAGTTTTATGCGTTCAAACGGAGTAGTTAATCTAATTACATTTGGCTTAGCCATTCTATACCTCTCATATTAAGGGATTTAAAATAAAATTTATTAAATTATGTTAAGATTTTTTTTGAATTTAGATACAAACCTCCCTTATTAATGAGTCTTGCAAAGTATAATAATTTTTTAGACCACAACTAAGAGTTAGGCTTTAAAATAATTAACCTCTAATTCAAACGAGGTGTTGTTGCATGGCTTCCGGAATCGTCATGGAGAGCGACTGAAAGCGTCGTTGTATGGCTCGAACTTTCGATGTCATACCAGCGAAAGCTGGTATCTAACTTACTAATTTTGTTATATTGTTAAGTAGATTCCCTCTTTCGAGGGAATGACACAAAGTGTAAAACCGATCCATGCGACAACGCCTTCGTGGCTTCGCCATGAAAGTACGGTGTCATGCCGTGGCTTGACCACGGCATCCAGCCTTTTACTAAGATTTTTTCTAGATACTGTGGCTTGACCACGGTATGACACACGAACGCTTTGCAAAAATTCTATCCACGCAACAATGCCGGCTAAGAATGACCTACCGGTAAATAATTTTGTTTATATTTTCACATTTTGCCCTTGCAGTGACGGAATAATTATTATATATTAACGCCTGTTGCCTTTCATCTTAGAAGGGGGTGTAGCTCAGTTGGTTAGAGCGTCTGCCTGTCACGCAGAAGGTCGCGGGTTCGAGCCCCGTCACTCCCGCCAGTTCCTGCTGGGGTTTTCAGGGCTTTCTGGAGCTTCTCTAAATTTCCTAAAAACCTCATATGCTCCTTTTATTCGCCTTTTGACTTAATTTTCGATCGGTGTAATAGCTCGCCAAGCCTCTTCCTGACTGGATTTCAGAGGGGTGTAATATGTACAAAATAGTTACACCTTTTGACGCAATTTCTGTTAAAAATTCCAATTTTAGCGATACCATCTTTTATAATATAGTCGGTAATTTCATCCCTCCTGAGTGGCGTACGCTGACCTCTAGCGACGGTAAAGTTTTAAGTAAAACCGCACGGCAAGTTTTATCATTGATAGTTTCACGTTTACAAAATGATCAGATTTTAGACGGGGTAAACGATAAATTAGATGAGCTGCAGGAAAGTTATTATTATTTTGAGCAATTAATCGGGGTTTGTCAGCGACGTATAAGACAGTGTTTGCTTGAATTGTGCGACGGCGGTTTTATTAAGCTTACTTTAAATACAGTGGTAAAACATTATGTAAAATGCCGTAATGTGCCGTGTATAAAACTGGTAAAAAAATTTGAACCTTATAAGAAAAATATTTCCACTGAACCGGAAAAAAATTTCGGGTTAACCGACAAGAATTTTCAACAAGACAATATAATAGATATATCTATATCTAAGTATAAATATAGAGATAAAGATAAAGATATAGATAAATCTAATTTTGTTAATAAAAATTTAGAAATAAGTAATAAAAACGACCCTGCAAAAAGTCCTACACCCCCGTCAGAAGCAAATTCTCACTCCACCGATTCCGGTTCTAGTGTTTCCACTCCCCCTCCTGCTTCCTCTAATCCCATTTCTACGCTTATCGATAAGGCAAAAAAATGGTGTGGCGGTAGGAAATTATCCGAATTCCATCCGTTAACCGAAGAAGAGGCAGGCATATTGCGGCTTCGATCAAATCGAGAATTTAACTTAAGCTATATGAATAAATTACTGATGAAACTTGCTGAGCAATACCCAAATAATAAATTTTATAACAAAAAAGCAGTTTTAAATTACATGGCTAAAGCTTTGACTTATGAGCTGCGACAAGCACCGGTCGTGAATAACGAGGGCTTTAGGTTTAAAACGGATGAGGCTACTAAAGCACGAGATGAATATTTAGCTGAAAAAGAATATAGCTTAGGTACGAGTCAAAAGGCACAATTAGAGCGAAAAATAGCGGCAGTTTTCGAACCGGATATTGCTTACGCTTTGCTACGCTCTTGTAATTTTTCTGAAATTGCCTCGGAAGCTTATCAACTAAAATTAACAAAAAATATTACTTTGCCTGATTATATCAAAACCCGATTGCTTCAAGAAATACAAGCGGTGTATGGGCAGGAAATACAGCGTTTAGAAATCTTACCTTTTACCGGTAACGCCCCTAAACAACCCCTTAAAACAACCGATAGCGGTTACCTTGGGCTTGCAGGGTTAAACCCTAACTCGGTATGGTATAAAGTAAGGCAATATTTAATAAAACAATACGGCGAGGCTATTGACAAATCTTGGTTTAGTAAATTGGAGGCGGTTGAAGAAAATAACGACTCAAGACGAATAACGCTTAAACCCGAAACCCCTTTCATAGGGTCGTGGATCAGCGGTAAATACTATACCGCATTAAGGCTAGCTTGTGAAAGTTGTAATTTTACTTTTGAATTAGTAAAAGTCTAAGAATAATTTAACAAATTAAGCTAAATATTATTGTTTTTTAGCCATTTTTTGCCGTTTTTTCTTATTTTTTTGCCAGAACTTAAGGCTAAAGTCTCAATAGGGGGGTGTTTGGCTTTAGGAACGGGCTTGGGGGGTGTTTGAAAAAATTTTTTGCGGAGGGAATTAACCGGTCAATAACAAAAATTTTCAGTTTTTTTCAGTTTTGTGAATTCATCGATGTTTTTTGCTTCTAAAAGTTGCTCAGTAATGTCTTCTGCAGGCACGCAGCTATTACTGAACCTATGGGGTAATTAATAAATTAATTTTTTGTTTTACAGCTTTAGCGTATCTTTGAAGGCTTAGAAAATTGGGGATATGATGTCCGCTTTCCATTCTTGCTATTTGAGCTTGAGAAGTAGACATTATTTTAGCAACATCAGCTTGAGTCATATGTGACGCAAGACGTGCTCTTATTAAAGTCTTTGCTATCTCAAATTCTATTTTTCGTTCTTCATAAGCTGTTACTACTTCAGAATTCAAGAATAACTCTTTTTTAAATTCATCAAAGTTTTTCATTACAAAACCTTTCCTTTAATCTAGTTTTAGCTATTAAAATGGCAGTTTTAGGGGTCTTTTCTGTTTTTTTGATAAATGTGTGCAATATAACTATTTTCCTATCTATAGCTAAATAATATATTGATCTTGCTATATTATCTTTACCACGTAACCTTAGTTCCCAAAATTTGCCTTCTATATTTTTTGTATGTGGCATCACTACATTATACGGACTAAACTCAATAAGCAATTCACACACATGTAGAAAATCGGCTTGTAGATCGTAAGTAAGCTTCGTTACTTCTTTTTCTGCAGCTTTATTTATAAATTGTATAGTCCACTTTTTCATATAAGTAATATATCAAATTTGATATATTATTCAATAACTTTTTATACTGTAAAGCTAAATAACGATTATTTGAGTATATATATTATTCATGTCAAAAATGTAAGTAGATTATGAAAATTCTAATTGAAACAAATAACTCTCAAAGTGAGCAAATTAATTCTGATATAAATATAGTAGTTCAAAAGGCAAAAGATTTAGCACAAATTTATACTAGATTATTCACCTCAAAGGATGGTATAATGATCTTAGAAGATCTAGCAAATATGAGCGGCATGTATCGCAGTAACTTTATAGCCGATAATGATAAACACACCGCTTATTTAGAAGGACAACGACAATAAGTTTGCATGTCTTAAAGATAAAGATTTTCGAGCATTTTTTTACCAAGAGCTGAATGATTTAATGAGAAGTTTACAATATAAGGTAGTTGCTTGCGTAATTCATAAAAATGATCATTTAAATAGTTATGGTTCTGCTGCACTTGATCCATATATTTTAAGCTTAGATATATTATTAGAACGCTTCGGCTATGAATTGTTGCCCAAGAAAGAGCAAAGAATAGTAATTGCTGAAAGGCGAGACGCTACTTTAGATAATCAATTAAAAATAGCAAAGGAAAATTTAAAAATACAAGGTACTAGACATTTTAGAGCTAAATATTTAAGGTAAAGTATTTGTAATTTTGAATTGTGTGAGAAAAAAGCAATATTGCTGGTTGCAATTAGCAGATTTAATAGTTTCACCTATAGGGCGTTATATACTAGGTAAACAAATCAAGGAAGATTCTCAAATTATTAGACAAAAATTTAGAAAGAATAGTAGAGGGATTTATGAAGGGTACGGGTTAATAGTGTTACCTAAATGATTATTAAAGTGGTCGTTACCCGCTACGCAGTTAACGACCTCAACAATATCGTATCATTAAACAATTCAACCCACAACAATTATTTTATGAATAGGTTGAAAGAATACCCTTCTTTTAATGAGTCATAAATAACATGATAAAAGAACAAAATACATTACAAGACAATAATATAGGGAAAGCTGCGACCTATTGGCTTTCTTCTGTGCGTTACGTGATCAGTTGAACGGTAAATAACGACGAGCTTAAAAAGTTACACGCTCAAAGCGACGTTAATGTCTATGAGCAGCAGCAAAAACAATTATATTGTAGTTCAGTCGTGACCTTTGAAAACCGCTTATGGTGTTTCGGAGCTAATAAAAATATTCATGCAATTTGGGCAAGCTATAAGGGCGATTTTAGCGATTTTCGTATGGCATATAAAACTCTGCTAGAAGCACGTAACCCTTTCTACCTTCTCTGCAACGTTCGCCTCAAATACCTTTGATAACGTCTTATGGTCTATTCCTTTCTCGACGGAGTTATTACTTGGCACGACCGATGGTATTTAATTAAGGAAGGTGATCGCTCTAAGGGCGAATTTATCAAAATCCATAAAGAGTTAGACGTGCCTGTATCGCCGATAAAGCCGATTATCATCGGTAAGACGATATTTTTCGTTGAAGGCAGCGGCTGCAAGATTAATAGCCTCTATTACTCGCAGGAAAAGGGCGGGTTTCAGTTATACGATATAACGGCTTTTGCTAGGCATTTGTTTATTTCTAGCATTAGGCAAATAGTCGGGATCAATAGCCCTTTCTCGATGATTTTTGCAGTACTTAAAGACGGTTCTTTTAATATTTTTACTTACCGCCAAGTTAGAATGTGTGAAAAACGCTATTTAATATAATTATCCGTGTAAAACTCGTTTTACAGTTTCGGGTTCTTTTTCAATAATTTTAATAAGTAACCTGGCTGCTCCTGTCGGTAATCTTCTACCTTGTTCCCAATTCCTTAGAGTAGCTACGCTAACACCAAACGTTGTGGCAAATTGTTCTTGTGTTAATTTTAATTTATCCCTTGCATTATGTACATCAATAATTGGTAAGGCAATATCATGTTTCTTTGCTTTTAATTTTCCCTTAGCATATAAAACTGCTTCTTGCATTCCGGTTATTATACTTTTTTCAGTTTTATTAAATTTTCTATCACTCATTTTTCCCTTCTTTATTATATAATTTTACTAACGACTCACTCAATTTTTTTAATTCATTACAACTTGCTTGGCTAATATTGTCCATTTCACTTTTTATAAAAGCGGTTATTAAAAATACCGGTATATTTTCATTGTAATAAAAATAAATTAGTCGTATACCTCCACTCTTACCCTTATTATTGCTATTTAACGCATATCTTAGTTTTCTTATCCCGCCTGTTCCTTTTATTATATCCCCTAGTTCAGGGTTAGCGGCAATGTAGTTAACTATTTCGATGCATTCCTTTTCACTCAAATAATGTTTAGCGAATTTTTGAAATTCAGGAAGCTCAACAACTGCAATAAGTTTTCTATCCATAATAATTATATTATATGCCAATGGCGTACTAAAATCAATAATATATTTTAACTTAATTTTTCTAAAATCTTCTCAAGATTTTTATCGAGTAGCAAAACAGGCGGTTTATCTTGCGTTACTAAATTTGACGAGCTGCATCCTGATTTTCTAGAGAATAACAAGAATTTTATCGATTATGCTTTAGATAAATACGACAAGAGAACAGCTGCTTACTTAGCAAATGTTAAAAATCCTTTTACCAAGAAAACCCTACAAAGCAAGATAGGTGATTACCGCATACGTCTAACTAATCAAATCAACGATACGGAAATTAAATTAATAGACGGCAAGCGTATCCCTAGTTGACAGTTTTAGACAAATTTACGAGCTTCGTGTAGTCATTATTTGCTTGCCTACGGATATTAATTATATTGCTAACTAATAAAACCTATTCAACAAGCGGGGGCAAATTGTCCCTTTCTTTATATAGTACTATCCACGCCCAATATAGTAACGTCATCATTTATATTTTGAGGCTCTAGTAATTTGTCAATTTGGTCTTCTATAGTCATAAGTTGTAGCTTTGTAGGCTTATCAACTATAAGCTTTTGCATATTAGTAGTTATTTTCTCTATAGCGATTGTATTATTAAGTAGTTGAGCTTTATTTATTATATCCTTTATAGTGTCTTCCATTATAGATTTATCTTTAGCATTTATCGTAGCATTATTAGCTATTTTAACGTTTATCTCATATGCTATTTTCTCAAATACATCTTCTGCTAAATTCTTTTCTACATTTGTTTTTTTGATTTGATTATTTTGTTCGTTCGTTTTCAAATTCAATAAATTATATATATTTTTAAAACCGTTTTGTTGGAATAAACTTAAAACCGTATCGTCGTTATTAGTAACCTGATTAATAGCCTGTTCGGTCATTTTAGGGATTAATAGCTCACAAACCTTTTCTAAGCCTTCCCCAGCAGCATAAGTTAAAGCCGTTTCGCCAGCTTTAGTAACAACATTAATAGCCTGCTCGGTCATTTTAGGTATTAATATCTCACAAACCTTTTCTAAGCCTTGAACAGCAGCAAAAGTTAATGCCGTATTGCCGTTCTTGTCAATATTGATCATGCTATAAAAAAACGGACAGATCGAATTAAGATGAGTGATCTTGCAACAAAAAAACAGACAAATTAAAGATTTACCGGATGCATTAAAAATTTTAAAGCAGGAAATATATAAGAAAGAAGCAAATAATCTTAATAAAAATATCAATACTAACAATGACAAGCAAACTTCTGTGCAGATAAAATGCTCTATAAAAAAAGAACAAACTACTAGTAATGAGCCATCGCTATCAAATGTTTCTGATAAACCAATAGAAGCTTCGATTGAAGCCACTCATGAAATTGCAGCAACTGTTGATGATTTAAATAAATTAGCTGAGCTAAAAGAAAGACTAGCTGAGCAGGAAGAAAAACTAAAGCTTATCATTATGAACTATATGCATTTACATAGCAAACTAACCTTCAGCGATAAACGCATAGCCACTTGGAAAAGCCACAACCGCAACAACTTCGACCTTAAGACCTTCAAAATCGACTTCCCTGATATGTACGAGCTATATATTAAAGGAGCTATATCAAGGATTTTTAGAGTGTGTTAAGGGAGTGTTCAACAAACTGTGTCAAACTAAAGAAATGATAATTTGAAAAAAAGTATTAAAAAAACAATATTTTAAAAATACAGATAAAAAATTATTAACACAGAAGGAGTTTGAGATGAAAAAAGATGTAACCACTAAT
>JAJIYK010000120.1 GCA_020881235.1 Rickettsia endosymbiont of Oxypoda opaca
AGCCACGGAATGACAGAATTTTCACCTCTTTATTTAAACGTTCGTACAGCAGTGGGTCAAGCCATGGTATGACACCGTACTTGTAATAACCATAATACGGTAAATATTGTCGGGTAAATAAATGTCAAAAAAAATAGCTATTATTCTTTTCAATTTAGGCGGACCGGATAGCTTAAAATCGGTAAAGCCGTTTTTATTTAATTTATTTTACGATAAGGCAATTATTAACCTGCCGAATCCTTGGCGTTTTGCCATCGCTAAAATAATTTCTATCACGAGAAATAAAAAATCTCAAAAAATCTATTCGTTGATCGGTAATAAGTCGCCTTTATTAGCTGAAACGGAAGCTCAGAAATTAGCATTAACGAAGGAACTACAAAAAACTATAAAAGAAGATTTTAGCATTTTTATAGCCATGCGTTATTTTTCACCGACATCGACAGAAGTAATTAAGCAAATAGAAAAATATGGACCGTCAGAGATAATTTTATTGCCGTTATATCCACAATTTTCAGCTACTACTACCGGCTCGTCGGTTAAAGATTTTATAAATAATTTCAACGGCAATATTCCGATAAAAACGGTTTGTTGTTACCCAAGGCAAGCAGATTTTATAAAATCCCATGTTTCATTAATCAAAAAATATTTAGCAGATAAAGATAATTTTCGTATATTGTTTTCGGCACATGGCTTGCCGGAAAAAATAATAACGGCAGGCGATCCTTATCAATGGCAAATAGAGGAAACTGTAAGGTCGGTAGTAAAGGAGTTAAATATCGATAATTTGGATTATAAAGTAACTTATCAAAGTAAAGTAGGACCGGTAAAGTGGTTAAAACCCAATACCGAAGATGAAATAGAGATAGCCGGAACGGTAAAGAAAAATTTAATAATAGTGCCTATTGCTTTCGTCTCCGAACATGTTGAAACTTTAGTAGAGCTTGATATAGAATATAAATTAATTGCAGATAAACACGGAATTGCTTATACTCGCATACCGACGCTTAGAGTAAATAAAAATTTTATTAATGGTTTAACAAAAATAGTATTAGGATTAATTAATGCTAAACCTAATAAACAAGTTAATAATTTAATAATAAGTGCCGAGGGTAAAAAAATATGCCCCGAAAACTTTACAATGTGTTTGTGTAAGAAATAATATTAGAAGAAAGGTCTTGTTGCGTGGATCATAATTTACCGTATTATGGTTATTACAAGTATGGTGTCATACCGTGGCTTGACCACGGTATCCAGAAAAAACCTTAATAAAAAGACTGGATGCCGTGATCAAGTCACGGCATGACACCGTACGCTTTGCAAAAATTCGATCCACACAACAATGCCTCACGGGAATGACACTGAGCATGCTTAACCCAAAAAGTATTAAAAAATGGCAAGTTATTATTTATGGTTTAAATCAATTCATCTAATATCTGCGATATCTTGGATGCTAGGATTATTATATTTACCGCGACTGTATATCTATCACACTAGGGCAAAAATCGGTGGAGAGGCAGATAAAATGCTGCAATTAATGGAAAAGAACCTAATACGGATTATTATGAATCCGGCCATGATCAGCACCTTTATTTTCGGTATCATAAATGCTTATATTTACGGAATAGTTGCACTAGGTGTTTGGTTTCATGTTAAAATGCTGGCTGTCGTAATTTTAACTATTTTTCACGGGCTACTTGCCAGGTGGCGGAAAGATTTTGCTGAAGGCAAAAATACCCACTCCGAAAAATTTTATCGCCTTGTTAATGAGATTCCCACACTTTGTATGGTTGTAGCCGTCACTATGGTAGTAGTGAAACCGTTTGAGTAGAGTTTCTTTAATGTAATTCGGATAGCCTGGATTACTGCGTCGGTACGTAGTGCCTCCGGCGTTGTTGGATGGATCATAATGTACCGTATTATGGTTATTACAAGTATGGTGTCATACCGTGGCTTGACCACGGTATCCAGAAAAAACCTTAATAAAAAGACTGGATGCCGTGATCAAGTCACGGCATGACACCGAACGCTTTGCAAAAATTCGATCCACGCAACAACACTAGTGCCTCCTCGCAATGAGTTAAGTTATCCACACGAGAACCGCAATTTTAATTACTTAAGCCGTTATTTTGGTTTGTCTTTATCTAGCTTATCCGAGGAAGAGCTATTTGCTTGATTTTCTTCTACAATTGAGATTTTTTTCTTATATTTTTGTTGTTCGGTTAAAAAACTTTGTGCTTCTTGTGATAAGCTATTATATAAATCACGTTTTTTCTTGTTAATCGCCACTATTTCTTCCCGATATTTTCTTATTTCTGTACGTATTTCCGGCTTAATACTACCTGCATAAGCCTGAAAATCATCTATTATTTTTTGTGATGTATCAGCGTTATTTGTCGACGATTTAGTTGAATTTGTTTGTGGTGTTGTAGAAGGTGCACTTGCAAAACTATTTACATTTGATAATAATATTGTCAAAATAGCGATACTTACGGCTTTGTTTTTAATCATATAAATCTCTTTATAATATTTAAAAAATTGCAAAAATTTAAAAATACAGTTATACTTTAAGAATAATTAATAATACACCATGATTACATCGTATAGTCAATTAAAAGATACTTTTAAAGTTTTTTTTAATATTAAATATCGTGATATTGAAATTTTTGAAGAATTTTTTGCAGAAAGTGCTAGTGCTACGTCAATGTGCGAAATCAAATCCGATACTATTGAATCAAAGCCTGATGATATTTGGAATTTTGAGGCTTATTATAACCGCAAACCTAACTTGTCACTATTAAAAAAACAAATTCAAGAATTAGCAAAACATAATAACCTTGAAACTATCAAAGATATTTACCTAGAAAAAATCGAGGATAAGGATTGGGTAGCGTTTTATCAAAGCCAATTGACCCCAATAGAAACAAAGCGTTTTTTTATTAGCACAAAATTACATTTAGATAAATGTCCTAAAGGTAAAACCTCGCTACTTATTGAAGCTTCAAGAGCCTTTGGAACGGGGCAGCACGAAACCACTTTAGGATGCCTTGAGGCTATTGAGCAGTTAGCGGATACGCAAATGCGTAAAATATTAGATATCGGCACAGGCACGGGAATATTATCTTTTGCAGCCGAAAAACTTTGGTCGGAAGCACAAATTTTTGCCTGCGATATTGATAAAATAGCGATAGAAATAGCTAAGGAAAATGCTAAATTTAATAACTCTAAGGTAATTTTTTATAAAAATAGCGAAGATAAAATTTTACTTTCTAAACATAAAAATACTAAGTTTGACTTAATTATCGGCAATATTTTAGCGTCGCCGTTAATTGAATTATCGAGCCAAATCGGCTCAATGATTGAAGTTGGAGGATATCTGATATTATCGGGATTTCTTGATTATCAAATGGAACACGTTAAAGATGCTTATCAAGCAATAGGGTTTGAGCCTAAAAAAATTATACGTAAGAATAGTTGGGTGATATTAATATTGCAATTTACAGGTAAATAATCATTGGAATTGACTTTTTTAACATATATCAGTATAATACTGATCAATTTTAACAGGGAATTTAAGAGGAAAATTTAAACTTATGAGTACCACAAAAAGTGATGCCGACAAAAATAATAATTATATTTCAGAGCTTAGAAGAATAATTTGGCCGATTGAGTGGCATGAAAACAAAAAATTCTTGCCTATGGCTTTTATGATGTTTTGTATTTTATTAAACTATTCGACACTTCGTTCGATTAAAGACGGTTTTGTAGTAACCGCTATCGGACCTGAAGCTATAAGCTTCTTGAAAACTTATATAGTTTTGCCGTCGGCGGTGCTTGCCATGATAATCTACGTCAAGCTCTGTGATATTTTAAAACAAGAAAATGTTTTTTATACGGTAACATTATTCTTTTTAGTATATTTTGTGCTGTTTGCTTTTGTTTTATATCCGTATCCTGATTTAATTCACCCCGATCCTGAATATATAGCTTCTTTGAGCAGCAGCTACCCATATTTAAAATGGTTTATTAGAATAATCGGTAAATGGAGTTTCGCCTCTTTTTATGCGATGTCCGAACTTTGGGGAACATTAATGCTAAGCTTGCTATTTTGGCAATTTGCTAACCAAATTACTAAAACTGAAGAAGCAAGGCGTTTCTATTCAATGTTCGGGTTACTTGCTAATTTGGCTTTGCCTGTTACTTCTTGGATTATCTTACATTTTTTAAATGAAAAAACTAAAATATTTGCCGAGCATTTAAAATTTACTCCTTTATTTATGATAATGATAGCAAGTAGCTTTATTATTCTATTGTTATATAGATGGATGAACAAGAACGTTCTTACCGACCCAAGGCTTTACGATCCTGCTCTTGTCAAAGAGAAAAAAAGTAAAGCAAAATTGTCGTTAGTCGAAAGCTTTAAAATGATTTTTGCTTCTAAATATATCGGTTTTATTGCGTTGTTACTTATAGCTTACAGTGTTTCGGTAAATTTGGTAGAAGGTGTTTGGAAATCAAAAGTTTATCAATTACACCCAACAAAAGAAGCGTATACGATGTATATGGGACAATTCCAAGCTTATCAAGGTTGGGCAGCAATTGCTTTCATGATTATAGGGAGTAATATTTTAAGAAAAGTATCATGGATGACGGCAGTAATGATAACGCCTTTAATAATGTTGATTACCGGTATTGCTTTCTTTGCTTTTATTTTCTTCGACAATGTTATTGCTATGCATCTCACCGGTGTATTGGCTTCGGGACCGCTTGCATTAGCGGTTATGATCGGTATGATTCAAAATGTTTTAAGTAAAAGCGTGAAATATTCGTTATTTGACGCCACTAAAAATATGGCATATATACCGCTTGATAAAGATTTAAGAGTAAAAGGGCAAGCT
The DNA here is from genome assembly GCA_020881235.1 of Rickettsia endosymbiont of Oxypoda opaca. Lineage (GTDB taxonomy): Bacteria > Pseudomonadota > Alphaproteobacteria > Rickettsiales > Rickettsiaceae > Rickettsia. Next base: position 4,896 of record JAJIYK010000120.1, read on the forward strand.
GCCGTTGAGGTTATAGGCGGTAGGCTCGGTAAATCCGGTGGTGGTATTATACAATCTACATTTTTTATGATAACAGGACTTGGATTTGTTGAACTCACTCCATATTTTGCTGGTATATTTTTTGTTATAGTTATTTTATGGTTATATGCGGTTAAAGGTTTAAATACACAATACCAAGCTTTGATAGCTACTAAATAATTGTTTATAGCTAGGTCTGTGAGGGATAAACGAACTTCGTTGCATGGTTGCCGGAATCGTCATGGCTCGAATTTTTGATGTCATTCCCGCGAAGGCGGGAATCCAGAAAAAACACTTAAAATAAGCAAAATTATATAAAAATTTACTACATAATTCGCTTAAATATTCTCTGGATTCCCGCCTTCGCGGGAATGACATACAGCACTTTTTTAGAGCCATGCAACAATGCCGATCAAGTCACGGTATGACATTGTATAATGATATTTTTCTTTTTTAATTATTAAGTTGCATAGCATGAATACGAAAGCTAAAGCTAAAAGCCCAAGAACACCGTTCGTGAAGAACTATAATAACTGGCGTGTGAGAATTCTGTATTCTATCATTATCGGTTATGCAACTTTTTATTTTTGTCGGCAAAATTTTAGCATAGCAACGCCCGCCTTAATAAACTATTTTGGCGTTACAAAAACTCAAATCGGCTGGATATTAACAGCATCCTCTATAACTTACGGTGTTAGTAAGTTTTGTAACGGTTTTATTAGTGACAGGGCTAACGCTCGTATATTTATGGTGTCCGGGCTTTTAGTCGTAGGTATTATTACTATAGCCTTAGGTTTTGTCGATTCCTTAATAGTAATCGGTATTTTATGGATTATAAGCAGTTGGTTTCAATCAATGGGTTGGCCTCCGGCAACACGCATGTTAACGCATTGGTTTGCACCCAAAGAGCTTGGAACTAAATGGGCCTTAGGTGCTACTTCTAATCAAATAGGCGGTGCCCTTGCAATGGTAATTTGCGGTTATTTAGTTGAAAGTTACGGTTGGAGGGCAGCGTTTTTCGTGCCGGGAATAATTGCCTGTCTAGTTTCGTTATTTTTATTTAATCGTTTGCGTAACTCACCGAAAGAAGTAGGGCTTCCGACGGTTGAAGAGTATAAAGAATGTGAAATTCAAACATTAAATGATTATGAGCGTTTATTAACGCCTGCCTTACTTAAAATGGTATTCGGCAACAAATTAATTTGGTATGTTTGTTTAGCAAATATGTTTGTTTATATCATACGTTCGGGGATAATTTATTGGGCACCGACATTTTTATTGCAGTTAAAAAATATAAGCCTTGCAAATGCAGGCTGGCAGATAGGTTTTTATGAGGTAATCGGCATACCCGGGGCTATTATTGCTGGTTCAATGTCCGATAAATTATTTCAAGGGCGTCGCGGTCCTGTCGGGGCAATATATATGTTGATTCTTAGTATTACGCTTATTTTATTTTGGCAGGTGCCTATGCAAAGTGAAATATTAAGTATTGCAATTCTTGCTTTAATCGGTTTCTTTGTATCCGGTCCTCAGTTATTAGTAGGAGTTGCCGCTGCTGATTTTAGTACTCGGCAAGCTGTCGGCACCGCTAACGGCTTTTCCGGTTTGTTTGGCTATCTAGGAGCGGCGATTGCCGGAGTAGGTGTCGGATGGATAAGTGATAATTGGGGCTGGGACGGTGTGTTTATATTTTTTAGTATATCGGCCTTTTTGGGAGCGTGTTTGTTTGCTTTAACATGGAATCATTCTGCTAATACCAACTTCCGAAATTAACTGATACAGAGCAATTTGGTATTATACCGTTCGTATTTTGAGAATTAAATTTTAATAAACCAAAAAAGGTTAATAATGACAATCGAATATACTTTTTCAATGATTAAACCGGATGCTACAAAAAGAAATTTAACCGGACGACTCAACGCTTATTTAGAAAAAGCCGGTTTAAAAATTGTAGCACAAAAGATGACTATTTTAACAAAATATCAAGCTGAATGTTTTTACGATGAACATAGAACAAGACCATTTTTTAATAGCTTAGTTGAATATATTACTTCCGGTCCGGTAGTGCTGCAAGTCCTTAAAGGCAGTAATGCTATTACTTTAAATCGTAAGGTTATGGGTGCTACTAATCCAAATGAAGCGGAAACCGGTACCATTAGGAAAGATTTCGGTGAATCGATTGAAGCTAATAGTATTCATGGTTCCGATAATCAAGATAGTGCTAAAAGAGAAATAAAATTTTTCTTTGCTAAAAATGAAATTATAGAATAACTTAATGCTTGAATATGACGTAATAGTTATCGGAGCAGGGCATGCCGGTGCGGAAGCCGCTTCTGCTTCGGCACGTCTTGGCGTTACTACGCTTTTAATTACGTTAAAACCGGAAAATCTTGGTGAAATGTCTTGTAATCCTGCAATCGGCGGGATTGCTAAAGGTACTTTAGTTAAAGAAGTCGATGCTCTTGACGGTTTAATGGGGAGGGTTATAGACCAGGCAGGCATACATTATAAAATGCTGAACGAAACCAAAGGACCGGCGGTGTGGGGGCCTCGTGCTCAAGCTGATCGTAAGCTTTATAAAAAAGCAATGCAAGCCGCATTAACAGACCATGAAAATTTAACCTTACTTTATAACTCGGTAGAGGATATTGAAACTAAGAATGAGGAAGTACAAGCCGTCATTTTAAAAAACGGTAAAAAAATTCTATGTAAAAAAGTTATTCTTACAACAGGAACATTTTTGTCGGGTCTTATTCATATAGGGCAAGAGAAAATTCCAGCCGGTAGAGTCGATGAAGAACCTTCTTACGGCTTATCTACTACATTAAAAAAAATAGGGTTTAAGCTTGGTAGGTTAAAAACAGGTACGCCGCCACGAATTGACGGACGCACTATTGACTATAGTAAAGTTGAGCTTCAACCGGGTGATAAAATCCCTCGTCCTTTTTCTGAGTTAACTACTAATATTCAAGTTCCTCAAATAAATTGCTACATCACCAAAACCACTAGCAAAACGCATGATATTATCAGGAACAATTTAGATAAATCTGCTATGTATTCAGGTCAGATAGAGGGAACAGGTCCTAGATATTGTCCTTCTATTGAAGACAAGGTGGTTAGATTTAGTGCTAAATCTGAACATCGCATATTTTTAGAGCCGGAGGGTATAGATGATTATACAATTTATCCTAACGGTATTTCCACTTCGTTGCCAAAAGATGTTCAACTTGAATTAATAAAAACAATACCGGGGCTTGAAAATGCTGTAGTACTTCGCCCCGGCTATGCAATTGAATATGATTATGTCGATCCTCGAGAATTAAAAATTACTTTAGAAACCAAGAAAATTATAGGACTATATTTTGCCGGACAAATTAACGGTACTACCGGCTATGAAGAAGCAGCTGGACAAGGTATCATAGCCGGTATTAATGCTGCTTTAGCTGTAAAAAACCAAAAACCTTTTATATTAACTAGAGCAGACAGTTATATCGGAGTAATGATAGATGATTTAATAATGTTTGGTACCATAGAGCCGTACAGGATGTTTACTTCAAGGTCGGAATATAGGTTGTCGGTAAGAGCGGATAATGCCGATTTACGACTAACACAATTAGGCATAGATATTGGACTCATATCAAAAAAAAGAGAAGAAATATTTATAAAAAAACGTCAAGATATTGAAAAAGCAAAAATCCTAGCCGCTTCCTTATCCTTAACAACAAGTCAATTAGCAAAAAACGGTATATTAGTTGCTCAAGACGGAACATATAAATCAGTGTTGGATTTACTAGCTATGCCTAATTTTACTATAGACCAAGCGGTCAAAATTTTCCCTCAACTCGCCGAAATAAATAATAATATTTTACAATTTCTTTACATTGAATCAAAATATTCTTCATATTTAGTTAGACAACAGGCAGATATACGGTTATTTAAGGAAGAAGAAACGTTGTTAATCCCTCAAAATATTGATTATTCTCGAATATCGGGGTTATCTGTGGAAGTATGTGAGAAACTTACTTATCACAAACCTTTGACTGTCGGTATAGCACGAAGAATATCAGGAATAACTCCCGCAGCCATTACTGCTATTATAATTTATTTAAAAACTAAATACCGTGATTAAAAATTATGATTTTATTCCACGTGAAATAATTGAGAAACTAAAGGAATATCAAGAATTAGTATTAAAATGGAATAATACTATTAACCTTGTATCACATAGTAGTGTTGGAGATTTTTGGTTGCGTCATGTAATCGATTCTTTACAATTATTACAATATATTGATAATAAGGATATATGTTTAATTGATGTAGGTGCGGGGGCGGGTTTTCCCGGTATGGTATTGTCAATAGCAGGGATAAAATCAGTAACTTTAATAGAGTCGGATATTAGAAAATGTGTATTTTTAGAAAAAGCATCGAACATCTCAGGTAATAGTGTTAAGGTAATCAATCAAAGGGTGGAAAAATCTGAGTTTGATTGTAATATATTAGTGTGTAGAGCTTTTGCTTCGTTGGGGATGATATTTAGCTATACTAAAAATATTACGATAAAAGAGAAATTTTTGCTATTAAAAGGGAAAAATTACCATGCAGAATTAGAAGAGGCCAAAAAAAATTGGTCATTTGATTATTCTGTACATAAAAGTATTACGTCTGAAGAAGGTAAAATATTAGAAATCCGTAATTTAGTGAAGATTACATGACCGTAAAAATAATTTCTATAGTAAATCAAAAAGGCGGAGTCGCTAAAACTACTACTACAGTAAATTTAGCAACCGCTTTTGCGGCTATGGAAAAAAAAATTTTAGTGGTAGATATTGACCCTCAAGGAAATAGCAGTACCGGTTTTGGTATTAATCAACGAGAGAGAAAAAATACTATTTATCAAGTATTAACCGGTTTGATTAAATTAGAAAATGCAATAATGTCTACAAACATTCCAAATTTAAATATAGTTACTTCGAATGCCAATTTATCGGCTGCAGAATTAGATTTGATGAATATGAAAGATAGAGAATATTTATTAGTAAATTTGCTTGAAGAGTCAAAAGCTTATTATGATTATATTATTATAGATTGTCCTCCATCGCTTAATTTGCTTACGATAAATGCTTTGGTAGCTGCGGATGAGGTATTGATCCCGATGCAATGTGACTTTTATTCGTTAGAGGGGCTCAGCCATTTACTAAAGACAATTGAAATTGTAGAAAAAAAGTTAAACCCTAAAATAAAAATTGCCGGCATATTATTTACCATGTATGATAGACGCAATCGCTTAACTGAACAGGTGGAGGCAGATGTAAGGAAATATTTAGGGAAGCTAGTATTTAAAACAGTTATTCCTAGAAATATTAAATTATCTGAAGCACCGTCATACGGTCAGCCGGCGATTATTTATGACCATAAATGTTCGGGAGCTATTGCTTATATGCAGCTTACAAAAGAAATTTTAGGAAGGCACAATGAAAAATAAAGGATTAGGGCGAGGATTATCATCATTACTTGGTGAAGAAGTTGTACCAAGTGCAAAAGATGAAATAATTCAAATTGTAAATATTGATAAAATTAAACCGAACGAGAATCAACCAAGGAAAAATTTTGAATATGATAAAATAAAAGAATTAGCTGACTCTATAGCAAATAACGGTTTATTACAGCCTATTATTATTAATCAAGATTATAAAATTATAGCCGGTGAGCGGCGTTGGCGAGCATGTAAACTAGCAAAAATTATTGACATACCGGTAATTATAAAAAACTTAGATGATAAAGAAAGTATGGAGATATCTTTAATCGAAAATATACAGAGAGCAGAGTTATCTGTTATAGAGGAAGCTGAGGGGTTTAAGCATTTAGTAGAAAATTTTGATTATACAACAGAAATGTTGGCTGAAAAGCTTAGCAAAAGTCGAAGTCATATAGCAAATCTTTTAAGGTTAAATAAATTACCGCAGTCAATTAAAGATAAAGTAAATGAAGGAATATTAAGCATGGGGCATGCTAGGTGTTTAGTAAATCATGAGCATGCGGAAGTAATAGCTGAGCATATAGTAGAACACGACCTTAATGTCCGTCAAACTGAAGAAATAGTTAGAAAATGGTCTAAAGATGAATATGTAAAATCACCGGATGATGATTATCGGGTTGGAAAGCGTTTTTTAAAAGAAGGTGATAAAAGTAATGATTTACAATTACTCTCAAAAACATTATCGGAAAGGTTTAATATAAAGGTAACAATAGAAAATTATTCAATAGGCGGGAGATTAATATTTCATTATAATAACCTAGAAGAACTAGACACAATTTTATTAAAGTTAAGTTAGGATATGAAATGAAAAAATCATTTATAGAATAACAAATTATCATACGGATTTTGAAATTTACGATCAGCGAGCAATAAACCCTAAAAATACAATATTAGACATTTTAATCAGTGTTAAATAATAATATAAGGAACTAATAATCTATGTCATATCAATATGTTTATGAAATGGATGGTTTAAGTAAAACCATCAACGGTAAACAAATTTTAAAAGAAACACGTTTATCATTTTTACCCGGGGCTAAAATTGGCATAATCGGTCCAAACGGTGCAGGTAAATCCACTCTACTAAAAATCATGGCGGGAATTGATAAAGAATTTGACGGTAAGGCGTCTCCTGCCAATGGTATAAAAGTAGGTTATTTGCCTCAAGAGCCTCATCTTAATCCTAATAAAAATGTTTTTGATAATATTATGGAAGGGTTAAATGAGAAGAAAATACTTATTGATGAATTTAATGAAATAAGTAATAAATTTGCTAACGAAATGACCGATGAGCAAATGAATGAGTTGCTTACTAGACAAGCAGATTTGCAAGAAAAAATAGATGCTTGTGATGCATGGAATTTAGAGCGTGAAATAGATATTGCCATGCTAGCGTTACGTTGTCCGGCAAAAGAGGCTAATGTTGAAAAAATTTCCGGCGGTGAAAAAAGAAGAGTTGCGTTATGCAAATTGCTTTTAGAAAAACCGGATATGCTTTTACTTGATGAGCCGACAAACCATTTAGACGCAGAATCAGTTTCTTGGCTTGAAAACTACTTAAAAAATTATAAAGGTACCGTGGTAATTATTACCCACGATCGTTATTTTTTGGACAATGTCACGGAATGGATATTAGAAATTGATCGAGGAAATTGTGTGCCTTGGCAATCTAATTACACTAGTTGGCTTGAACAAAAACAAAAAAAACTCGCTCTAGAAAGTAAAGAGGAAGATGATAGGAAAAAACAACTTAATCGAGAGCTGGAGTGGATACGTCAAACGCCAAAAGCTAGACAATCCAAAAGTAAAGCACGTATTACCGCTTATCAAGAATTATTAACTAAACAACAAGAACAAGGAAACGGTACGGCTCAAATTATTATACCAAACGGCCCACGTCTTGGAGATTTGGTTATAGAAGCCGACCATATAGCTAAAAAATTCGGTGATAAAATATTATTATCGGACTTTAGTTTTAAAGTTCCACGTGGTGCAATTGTCGGTATAGTCGGTCCGAACGGAGCAGGTAAATCAACTTTATTTAATATTATTACCGGAAAATTAGCATCGGACAACGGTTCTATTAAACTCGGGCAGACAGTTAAATTAGGTTATGTTGATCAGTCTCGAGACCATCTTAACGACAACAAAACCGTATGGGAAGAAATTTCCGAAGGATTAGACGAGTTACAACTTGGTAGTAGAATAGTAAAAAGTAGAGCTTATTGTGCAGCTTTTAATTTTAAAGGCGGTGATCAACAAAAAAAGGTCGGTCAGCTTTCCGGAGGAGAGCGTAATAGAGTACATATAGCAAAATTGTTAAAAGAAGGAGCGAATGTTATACTTCTTGATGAACCTTCAAATGATCTTGATCTCGATACTTTAAGAGCTTTGGAAGATGCTATTTTAGATTTTGCCGGCTGTGTTTTAGTAATTAGCCATGATCGTTGGTTTTTAGATAGGATAGCTACTCACATTATTGCTTATGATAAAGAAGGCGATGCTACTTGGTTTGAAGGAAATTACCAAGATTATCATGAGTATATGTTGCAAGCAACCGGACAAAACCTTATAAATCCTAAATATAAACATAAAAAATTAATTTAATGTCTTTAATAGTAATTATATTAGTAACGTTATTAGTAATAAAGCCAAAAGATATTCCTATAATTATAAAAAAAATCCATGAAATAAAGTCTTATTTTACTAATTTTCAAAAACAAACGATTTCTTATATTATAAACAACGATGATAATATATTAAATGAAGATATAGAACAATTAAACTTTTATTTGCAAAAGGTTATTAGTATGAACGGTCATTATGACGGAGATTACACTTTAAAAAAAGTAAAACATAAATATCATGCATTAATGAAAGAATATATTAACAAAGAAATACCGCAAAAGAAAGAGGAATAATATAATGCCAAAGCATAACCACGTTGTATTAGTTGATGAACAAGACAATGCACTAGGGATAGAGGACAAAGCTACTGTTCATAATTCTGCTACGCCGTTACATAGAGGTTTTTCAGTTTTTCTTTTTAATAATAAAAAAGAATTGTTAATACAAAAAAGAAACCCCAATAAAAAAACTTGGCCGGCATTCTGGTCAAATAGTTTTTGCGGTCACCCAAGGCTTAACGAAACATATGAAGATGGGGTGTATAGACACGGTAAGTTTGAATTAGGTATGACCTTACAAAAATTATATTTTATAGATAGTTATCGTTACAAATTTGCCTTAAATAATATTATAGAGAATGAAATATGCCCAATTTATTTAGCTTTGTCAAATGATGATATAAGAATAAATAAAGATGAAGTTGAAGAAATAAAATTATTTCAATGGAACGATTTTTTAGCTTATTTAAAAGAATCTTTGCCAAATTTTACTCCTTGGTGTATCGAAGAAATAAATATATTAGAAAAAAGCAATATATTTAAGAAATTTATGGATTCAACTTTATAATTATAGTATAAACACACCAAACGTCATTGCGAAGCCACGAAGTGGCTGTGGCAATCCAGGAAAATAATAGTCATCCTGAATAGTCCTCCTGAATTTATTTCAGGATCTACTATACGAGCTGCACAAAACTTGTTCAGCATGACAAAAACTGGATGGCCACGACGCCAAGAGGCACCTCGCGACGATTTCGGAAGCCTTACAAGAATGCATAGAACATGCTTTAAACCTTATCCACATAACAATACTATCCATAATCGGGGTCATAGCTCAGTTGGTAGAGTGCTTGGCTGGCAGCCAAGAGGTCGGGGGTTCGAAACCCCCTGGCTCCACCACATTACTATTAGGCTTTTAGAGCTAAAATAGATTAATTTAAATTTTGTTCACAGACTCTATTTTTTTTGCAATAAAAATGGGATCGCTTAATGTAGTAACATATTTTTCAGCATTTTTGCCGTCTAATAAATAAATTTCTACTGTAAAGCCAATATCAGACACAATATTTGGAAAATCTTTGCCATAAATACGTTTGTGATCCCAACCACAAATTTTTTCCACTTCTTCTTTTGTCATATCGTGCGGAGGATACCAAGTTTTTTCAAGGCTTGAGTCATATGGAACGCTGAAAAAGGCAATACCTCCGTTTTTTAATACACGATAACACTCTTTAAATCCTTTTATATGGTCTTCCACATGTTCCATAATGTGGTTGCATATAATAATATCAAAGTAATCACTTGGATAGGAAATATCAGTTACGTCAACATAAAATTTTGCATATTTGCTTTTCTTAATATCACCGGAAATATAATTAGGATTACGCTTTAAACGTCTAAAAATATTAGGCTCTGGTGAAAAATGTAAAATATACTTTTCTTCTAAGTTAATATTATGCTGCATCGTATAGTGAGCAAATAATCTATCTCTGGGGCGTGATGCACAATTCGGACAGCGCATTTCAGGAAGATTTTTACGCATACTAATAAAAGTTCCACTATAACCGCAACAAGGACAGTTCCGTTTTTTCTTCTTTCTCAATAACTGGCTAGGGTGACGAATTATAGAGCGTATGCGTTCTATAATCTGAGTCATCACATTAATTCGGTAGTTTGAGGTCATTTGCCGCATCTGCTAATATTTTGTATAGTATAAAACGACGAATTTAGTTGTCAACGTATTTTACCTATACTTTTAACTATCCACGCAACAATGTTTTCTTTCGGTTTTGCAAAATTCTTCTTTTACAAAACTATAATCACTTTTTCCATCTATTGTGAAACCAAAACCATTGTCCGGGGTTTTGTTTAACCCATTCTCCTAAAATTTGATTAATATTTAGCATTATATTATAGTAATCAACTTTATCATCACCTGTTTGCTGAAATATAAGGGGAGGGTGAATTATTGCTTTAAAATGACTACCTCGTGTTCGGACTATCTGGCACGGTATAATCGGATATTTAAATTGCAGGGCAATTTTAGCGATAGCGTGCGGAGTCATGGCAGGAGTTCCTAGAAACGGCACTTCTATACCGTCATTCATTTTTTGATCGACAAGCATAGCAATAGCATCGCCTTGCTTTATCGCATTAATTAAACCTCTACTTCCTTCTGCTCCTTTTGGAATCAATTTTAATTTATCACTACTGCGAATTTCATTAATTAAGCGATTAACATACGGATTGTTAGCTTTACGGTATATTATAGAAAATTTAGGGTAAAATTTATGGATAAGTTTAAGTGCAATATCCCAATTGGCAAAATGACCGGTAAATAATAAAAACGGTTGTCCGGTTTTTCTAAATTTATCTATATTTTCTGTGCCGATTATTTCAATTCTTTGCAATAATTCTTGTTCGGACATAGTGCTAATATATGGGAATTCACCGATAAAACGACCGAAATTATCCCAAGTTTGATCGATGATATTCTCGATATCAAGACTATCTCCAAAAACAGCATGAATATTTTTTCGAGCAATTTTATTAACGACAAGTAATATGCCGATTTTTCTCGCTATAAAGCTACAGATATTTCCGGCTCGATCAATACCGAATAGGCTTAATATTTTCATTGCCGTAATAACAACAAAATATTCAAATAAATATCTAATATTTTTTAAAAATTTTTGCATAAATTAAATTAGTTAATTTTTCCGGCTTATCTATCAATAGTTCTACATCGCAACAAATTATTTCAGTATCTGGATCCTTCAAAGATGAAAGCTTAACGTAATCTTTTCTAGTAGTGATAAGCACGGCATTGTGTTTTTTAGCAGTAACAAGCAAATCTTTTAAATCTTGTTGTGAATAATTATAATGATCAGGGAAGATTTGATAAGATACTACAGTTAAACCATAATTTTTTAGAGTGAGAAAAAAACGCTCCGGATTGCCGATACCGCTAAAGGCAAAGTAATTTTTTGTTTTGTCTATTTTTTTTAAGAGGATAATTTTCGCTTGCACTATAGCAGCATAAGGCGTTAAAATATTAGGTAGCTTCCAATTTTCAGCACTTATTGCCATAATTAAATCAGCAGTTGCTAGAGCTTTCTCTGGATATTCCCGCAAAGGTCCCGCCGGAATTAAAAAGCCGTTACCGAAAAGTCTATGAGCGTCAACTGCTAAAATAGTACAATCCTTGTGAAAATTAGGATTTTGTAAGAAATCATCAACTATGATTACACTAGGTTTAATGTCATTAATTAAAGGAATAATTTGTTGAATTTTCTTAGTAGCAATAATCGTGCCATACTCGGATAATATTAACGACTCATCTCCTACCTCTAATGCGGTATGATGCTCTTTTACGATAGTTGCTTTGGATAGTTTGCTGCCGTAAGCTTTAGTAATAATAACAAATTTTATATTTTGTGCCGATAATAATTTTGCTAAGTGAATAACTATTTGCGTTTTACCCGTTCCCCCGACACTAATATTACCGACGCAGATTACCTTAGCAGGAAAAATAACGGTTCGTGCAAAAAATTTCCTTAAAGAACTTATAAATAAATATATAAGGCTAAATGGCCATAATAGATAAGCAATAATATTGCTACTTTGCCAGAATTTAGGATATAAAAGCTTAATCATCGGTTGTTTTAACTATTCCCGCAATAATACGACATTTTAACAGACTCTAACATTTATAGCAATGTGATATAAAATCAAACGGGTTAATAGGTTTATTATCTAATAAAATTTCAAAATGTAAATGTTCGCCCGTCGCATTGCCGCTTCTGCCTTGGATTCCGATAAGCTGCCCTCTTGTTATGCGGCATCCTTCTTTAATATGTATTTCCTTTAGGTGGGCATATTTAGTGGTAATTTTACGAAAGTGCTTAATTTCTATAAAGTTGCCGTAGTCACGAACTCTTGCGACTTTAGTAACGACTCCGCTTGCCGCTGCATAGACCGGTGACGATTTTTTAGCTTGTAAATCAATACCTCTATGAAAACAATTTTTCTTTCTTTTCTTTTTATGAGGACTTTTACGGGGACCGTAATGGCTGGTAACTTTTGCCTGGTATTCCGGTGTCATCAAAGGTATAGAACTAATTATTTTATCAATTTTTAAAAGTTCGGATATGTTATTTTTTTGAGCGGTGATATTATAGCTTTTTGCAAAGTAACGAGCTTCAGCACTAGAGAGGAATTTATACTTTATCTGTAATTGCGATAATAAATCCTTGATCATGACTATTTTCGTACCGGCGGCTTGATTAAACTCTTGTGGCTTTCTATTATGAAATTTTTGTAAGAAAATTTTATTTTGGTTAGGATTATTAATTATTACCGCTAGATTTTTAGCATATAAACATTTTGTCTTACCAGTGTTATTAGCAAGGTCATACTGCACGACCAATTCGGCATGATTTATTTTATATTTTTTTTCTAATTCACGGGTAGTAGTAGCAAGTAAAGTTTTATCTAGAGATAAATTAAAGCTATTGCATCCTTGAATAAAAAATACAATTAATAGCAATAGATAATTTTTATACTTTAATCGCATTATAAATAATTATAAGTGAATTTTAGATTTAAGGCATTAGTTAGGTAATCACTTAATTGCGTTATATCACCTTTAATATTAGGTGGGTTAATTATCATCAACCCACATTTTACCATATTTTTATCGGAATGTAGAAGCTCATATTCAATAATAAGCGTTTCTTTGAAACCTATATGCTTATAATTGTGATAAAAATCCCTAACCAAAATTCTATCTTTAATCGGATACCAAATAAGAACACAGTTATTAAGTGTACGGGATTTTATTGCCGTTATTACCTCTAATAGCTTATCAAATTCATTTTTTACTTCAAAAGGTGGATCGAGAAAAATTAAACCTCTTTTTTCTTTAAAAGGAATAAACGCTTTCACGGCTTTATAGGCATCTAAATTATGGATATTTGCGGTTTCTCCTAATAAATTCTTTAAGCTTAAATAATCTGCCGGGTGAAGTTCAGAGGCAATTAAGCGGTCATGCGGTCTTAATAGTTTAGTAATTATTAAAGGTGAACCGGGGTAATGGTCTGTAGAAATCGTATTTACTATATCTAAAAAGATTTGTAAAATATTAGGTAAGTCAACAACAGACTCCGTAAAGCTCTGTAATTTTTTTATGCCGGTTAGGCTCTCGGAAGTTTTTTGAGCTGCTGCTAAATTAAGGTCATAAATACCGATTCCGGCAAAACCATCCAAAACTGCAAAAGGTTTTTCTTTTTTCTTTAGTTGCTCTAAGATTGCAATTAGTATTAAATGCTTTACGACATCGGCAAAATTCCCTGCATGGTAAATATGGCGATAATTCATACGATATTTCGATTAATTTTAAGAATTGGTCTAAATCGTTATTGTGATGGGGCAATGTCTGCCTTGATACTTCAAACGTTATGGCTCACCGCTGTAGGCATTGTTGTATGGCTCGAATTTTTGATGTCATTCTAGCTAAAGGCGGGAATCCAGAAAAATTAAACTAAAAGTATATAACTTGCAATTATATAGAAAAAAGCCTTATAAGCTAAGGCTTTTTAGCCTGGATTCCCGCCTTCGCGGGAATGACATCCTTATTATTAGATTTTGTAGTAAGCTCTAACCATTCTTGTTCGTCGATAATTTTAATATTTAACTCTTTAGCTTTTTTTAATTTACTACCGGCATCATCACCTGCAATTACTAAATCCGTGGAAGAGGAAACACTAGCCGTTACTTTTGCACCTAATTTCTCTGCTTGAGCTTTTGCTTCTGCTCTTGAAAGAGTCGGCAGCGAGCCGGTAAATACTAATATTTTACCGCTTAAACTGCTTTGTTTAATATGCTCTTGATAATCTTCAATAGTTAACACTTCGCCAAGTTTACGGATAAGGTCAATATTTTCTTTAACATCAAAAAAATCAATAATATCTACTAAAATTTTATCGCCCACACCTTCTAAATTATTTAGCTTTTGATAGATATCCGTATCACCTTCGGCAAGTGAGGTCATTTGCATTATAAAATTATTATAAGTTTGAAATTCTCGAGCTAGTAGCTTGGCATTTTGCTCGCCGATATGTCTGATACCTAAGGAATATATAAATCTTGCTAAGCTAACATTCTTTGATTTTTCAATATTAGTAAAAAGATTCTCGACGGATTTTTTGCCCCATCCGTCCATATTTTCAAGTTTTGTTAAGCTCTCTTCATTTTTATTTTTCAAGGAAAAAATATCGAATGGGTTTTTGATTAAGTCTTTATCTATTAAAAACTCTACTTGTTTTTTACCAAGCCCGTCAATATCCATAGCGTTTTTTGAAACAAAATGGCGGATTCGTTCATAATTTTGTGCAGGGCAATTCAAACCATTGTCACACCTGATAATTATTGCGTCTAGGGCATAATGTAGCGTAGAATTGCATGAAGGACAAAATGGCGGTGGCTCAATTTTTGTACTATCCTCTTGACGCCTAGTAAAATCGACACCGGTAATTTGCGGGATCACATCGCCGGCACGTTGCAAAAATACATAATCCCCAACTCTAATATCTTTTCGAGCAATCTCTTGATAATTATGTAAAGTTGCTCTGGCGACCATAACCCCGCCGATCGATATAGGTTCTAGTTCGGCTACGGGCGTTAAGGTTCCTGTTCTTCCGACCTGTACGGTAACGGATAGCAACTTCGTTTGTCCGATTATGGCAGGGAATTTATGAGCGATAGCGAATCTGGGGCTTCGAGCAATGAAACCCATCCGATCTTGCAAAGCAAAATCATTTAACTTGTAAACTACTCCGTCAATTTCATAAGGTAATTGATCCCTTTTTGCTTTTAAATATTCATAAAAAGAAAATATTTCCTCTTCTAATCGAGCTAATTTTCCGAACTCATTGACGATAAAGCCAAATTCTTTAAGCTTTGCTAGCAACTCATCTTGTGAGCTTGCTAGCTTTGCACTATTATTGCCTATTGCATAAACAAAATATTTTAGCGGTCTAGATCTAGTTATAGCTGCATCAAGTTGACGAAGCGAGCCGGCAGCGGCATTGCGTGGGTTGGCAAATTTATCCTTACCTACTTCCTCCTGTTGCTCATTTAATATAGCAAAATCTGCTTTATCGATGTAAATTTCTCCTCGCACTTCCAATTTTGCAGGAGCATTTACAATTTTATGAGGAAAATTTTTGATAGTTTTAATATTAGCCGTTATATCTTCGCCGATATACCCGTCACCTCGTGTAGCCCCTGTTATAAGTATGCCGTTTTCATAAGTAGCCGCAAAAGATAAACCGTCTATTTTAGGCTCACAAAAAATGGGTGTAAATTCATCTAGTCGCAGAAAATTTTTTATTCTAGTGAGAAAGTCTTTAACACCGTCCTCGTCAAAAGCATTGCCGAGCGATAACATCGGTGTAGCGTGTTTAACCTTGGCAAATTTACTTTGAACTATACTGCCTATTTTTTTGGTTGGGCTGTTTTCTAAAATTAGGTGAGGAAATTTTTGTTCAAGTGCTAGATTTAGGCTAAATAATTGATCATACTCGGCATCCGATACTAAAGGTGCATCTTCCATATAATAAGCATGATTATACTCTTCTATTTTAGAAGCTAGCTCTTTTAATAGCTCTTTTGCTTTGGGTTCGGTAATTAAATCTATGTTTGGTGATTTATTTTGCATTGATAATGTATTTATACTTTAAGCACTTTGATATGCCCAAATTTAGCCCAAGTAAGAATTTTTTGATCTCTGGTGATTAAAGTAGCGTTATAACATTTAGCAGTTGCTACAATGATTCTATCAGCAGGATCATTATGGAAACCATTTATTAACAAACTACTTTCTGCAGCGACTTCAGCGGAAATATTTTTAATAAATAATCCTTTAATATTAGTTACTGATCGTAAAAAATCTTTTATAGGCTTATTAATATTGATACGCTTTTTATGCTCAAGCATAGCAATTTCCCATAAAGATATAGAAGATAAGAGTAATAGCTTATTTTCTTGTATTATATTTATATATTGTCTTACGGTTTCAGATAATTTGCTTGGTTCTAACATAGTCCAAAGCAAAACATGAGTATCAAGAAGAATAAGATCATTCATCTCCAGTATTCCATATAGGACTAATAATATCTCCTGTTATTTTGCCTTGACCTTTAAACATGCCTACTATAGAAGTTTTAGGTTTCTTAGAAGCTTTAGGTTGTACATTTAAGGCTTCTAATTTAGCAATAGGTATGTTTCTTTTGGTAATAATTATAGACTGATGAGTTTTTTGTAGGTCTTCAAGTATCTCTGAGCAATGAGATTTAAATTCACTAATAGCTACGTTAGTAGACATATTTATAATATTATCGGTTAATAATTAATATTATAACATATAGCCACCGGTAATAGTCAAATATTATTTAAATTTTCTTCTATTAACTAACCCAATTAGAAACCCGCTAGCGGTGATAATCACCCCAAGCCAGATGAAGCTCATCATGGGTCTATAATATATTTTAGCATGAATTATATCATTATCTATATTACTTAAAACGGCGTAAAGGTCGTATGTTAAATAAGAATAAATATCACTTTCCTGCGATAAAGTTTTTTCAATTATATAAAATCTATTTTCCGGTCTTAATATAGTAATTTTTCCTTCTCTGTCTTCAAGCCAGAATTCGGCAATTTGTCGGTAGTAATTTTCTCCTTGTGCAAATTTAATATTTTGTAAAGTAACTTTAAATTCTCCGAGTATTTTGGTTTCTCCTACCTTGCCCGTAAAATCGACTTCACTTTGTAATAATGAATTAATAGTAACACTAAAAGCAATTAGTGCAAAACCGAAATGCCCTAAAATCACTGCTGCACTACCGGCTTTTAAACTTTTTCGCAAATATGCCGTTTTAGTAAGTAGCGAATAAATATTATGTAGCATTAAAAAAACAGCGGATATTATAGTTCCCGCCGAAATAAAACCATATTTTACTTTAAAAGAAATAGCATAGCATATTACTAAAGAGAGTAATAAAATCAAAATATGTTTTTTTAAAGAGCTTTTACTAGTAAAAAAACCAGCGATAAAAAGAATTGGAATAACGAAAATAATAAAATTATTAACAAAAAATTCTTCATTAATAATAACGGGTTTGTCATCAAATAAAGAGTAAATTACCGGATAAAGAGTAGCACATATTAGTATGACTAAGCTAGTTAGAAAGCAGATATTACCGAGTGTTATTCCTTTTTCTTTAATGTC
>JAJIYK010000121.1 GCA_020881235.1 Rickettsia endosymbiont of Oxypoda opaca
ACACCATCTCCTTGAAAGAGATAGCACCTTGGGGTCGTTTGAGATCTGCTCGTGCTAGCCGATCTCGGTGGGCCTACCACCATGAATCACTAAGCATCCAACTATTTGCATAGTTAGTTCTTGGCACACTAAGCGTCTGGTAAAGGTGGTCTATACAAGGTTACTATTCGAGTTTAAGATTCCACGGTAATAAATCCGCAATTTTATTAGAATTATAATCCTGAATGATCGCAAGCACTTTTTGTAAATATTTCCAAGGATTGATCTTATTTAATTTAGCGGTTTCAATAATTGAATAGAGAATAGCGGCAGTATGACCACCATTATCTGATCCAGCAAACAACCAGTTTTTTCGTCCTATAGCAATTGATCGCATAGCACGTTCTGCAGTATTATTATCAATTTCGATCTGACCATTATCTAAGAATCTCATCAGTGCTTTTTGATTATTCAAAGCATAAGAAATAGCTTTTGCTGTACTGCTTTTTTTTGGCAGTTGAGCATATGCTTTTTTAAATCCTATGAATAATTTTTCAGTCAGTGGCTTAGATATTTTTTGTCGCTCCTTAAGTCTTAAATCAGGATCTAATCCTCTAATTCGATTTTCAATCTTATAAATTTCACCAATCTGCTCCAATATAGCAATAGCTATATTTGCTTTATCATTTGTTACTGTTATTTCATAAAATTTACGACGCATGTGAGCCCAACATCCTGCCTCTTTTATCTTAGTTGTTGATTGTTCATCATCAACATATAATTGGTTATAACCAGAGTAAGCATCAGCATGCAAAGTACCTGTAAAATTCTTGAGATGTTCTAGAGGTCTTGCTCCTTTCCGATCGGGACTATAAAAATAACAAACTGCAATAGGAGATTTATTACCATAATTGCTACCATCTAATACATACGTCCATATTCGACCAATTTTTGTTTTGCCAATTCCAGGAGCTAATACCTTCACTGGTGTATCATCACCATGTATTTGCTCACCGGAAAATATAAATTGTTGAATTGCTATTGCTATTGGTTCTAGTAGTCTAGAACACTGACCAGCCCAACTTGCCATAGTGCTTCTAGAAAGTTCTATACCTTCTCGTTTATAAATTTGTGATTGACGATATAGTGGTAAATGATTACAATATTTCTGAATTAATATATGTGCTAATAATCCAGCACCAGCCTTACCTTTATCAATCGTTTTTGATGGACTATAAGCCTGTACTATTAGTTCACAATTAGTACAAACACAGCGTGGTCTTATATGTCGTATCACCTTAAATGATGATGGGACATATTCTAATGTTTCTGAAATATCATCACTTATTTTACGAAATTTTGTTCCACCACAAGCAGTACATTGATCATCCGCTTGTAATAATATATCTTCTCTTGCTAAATGCTCTGGTAACTTCTGACGTTTTGGTTGTTGCTTACTGTCATGATGATCTATAGTCACTTGATCCTGACTTGATTCAATATGATCCATCTCACTTTTAAAACATGAAATAAGCTCATTTTCCTCTATTTGCAGTTCAATATTCTGTATTTGTTGCTCTAACTTTTCTGATGATTTACCATAACGCTTAGCCTTTAATAAAGCCAATTGTTCTTTTAGAGTATTGTTTTCTTCAGTTAATGACTTATTTTCTGCATTGAGACATTGGTTTTTAATTACCAATGATTCTATATCCACATTTAATGTTGCAACAATTTGATACAACTCTTCTATCTCAGTAAGTAATTCTTTATCAATCACAAATCATATACCAGTATACTAAATCCTGCCCTTACAAGAGCAATTTTTTATCACTTGCAAATGCACTTCTTTTTGAACAACTATTCAAAACTAGCTGTTATACTAGAACTTTATACACTAAATTATCAAGTATATATTTGCAATTAAAACCATGTTTCTAAAATTAGCACAAATTTATCCAATATATTCAGGTCTATTAGACCATCTTGGATTGCGCCAATCTATCCCCTCTATTAACATTGCTAATTGTGCCTTAGTAATGCTAATAGATTGCTTTTCATCAACCTTAGGCCATGTAAACTTACCACTATCAAGACATTTATAATACAAACAAAAACCTTGACCATCCCACCATAATATTTTTATCTTGTCAGCCTGTTTACCTCTAAAAACAAATAAAATACTCTTATGAAACTGATTTAATAATATTGATTGTGCCAATATTGATAAACCATTAATACCTTTACGCATATCCGTACAACCAGTGCAAAGATATATCCTACTATCTGAAGACAAATTTAACATGGCATCTCCAGTACTTTGATTATCTCCAGGAGCTTTGTACTTTTAATGTTTCCTTCAAGTAACAAAGAAAAATTATTAAAAATTAATTCCGCTTTGTTTAATACTATATTCTCATTGTTTTGTACCGATAATTCGACAAATTGATTATTTGAATTATTAGATACTTCCTTTTTTATCCTCTCACTCTTCTGTCTACTACGCCAACTGTATAATGTCTTAACGGAAATCCCATAGGATTTTGCAAGTTGTGATATAATACATCCTGTCTTATATGATTCACTAATGATTTGGCTCTTTTGTGCTTCTGTAATAGTCCTGCCTTTGATATTTTTCATACTATATTATTCTTTTATTATTGCCACTATAGAATAATATGTATCGCTAGCTTTTTACTAGACCGCTTTTACTAGACGCTTACCTTGATTTCAACATCAATTTCTGTAAACTACGTACTAATTTCATGTTACCATTTGCAGATGCCCTATAGATACGTCTACGAAGATTATTAACCTTTTTATTAATTTCTTGCCAATTTATTGCATGCCAATAAATTTTCTCAAAGTTATTATTATCGGTCTTAATTGTTACATTTGCGTTTTGCATCTAACTTTTCCAATATAATTCATAATCTTGTTTACTTACTTAGGGTAAATCACCAGTCTCAAGTCAGCATCATTTCTGATTAGCACATAGTGCCTATACACCCAGTTATTTATTCCTGTAGCCTTTCAGCTTAGTGTCATTAGCTTTTTAAGACCTCTCTTACCTACTACCAGTTGCCAAGTAATAGGCTTACCACGTTTCACTAATTAAAGATGCGTTAAGTTGGTTACCTTCTGTATACCGGGGAACTGGCATTTTTAAAGAAGGTCGCGTTTTCCTTCTTACAGTTAAGCTTTTCAGCTTCATCCCTATAACAGATATTATCTGGAGTATCTGCTTTTATATTTACGATATTTTCCATACAAAGATTCACTTTCGTTTAACCAATTTTAACTTTACCTTGCCCCTATTTCCCATCCAGATTAGTAATTTAGTTAGGCTTCTTATTGCGCTTAGCACAAGATCGTTACCAACCTTGCACCGCAATAATAG
>JAJIYK010000122.1 GCA_020881235.1 Rickettsia endosymbiont of Oxypoda opaca
ACTCATTGGAAATACTATAAAGATTAAACAAATGACTAATGCAAAAAATACTGACTGCAATATCGGTAGAATATTAGCAGCTATCTCACCTGCAACTAAATAACTAAATGATTGCTGAAACATTCCCCTTGTTGCATTCATCGAGACTAATTGCGGATATATTCTACCTAAGGAATGTTTTTCTCGCCAATCATCATAAGCTTCTCTATTAGCATTAAGGATCATTGCTTGTTTCATCCATTCGTGGATATCGGTTTGTTCTTTCTTTAAATATTTTAAAGTATCGCCTGTAATTGCTTTTAATCTATCTATAAGAAATGCAGGCTCATCACTTTGTATACCTAAACTAATTGCAAATTTAGTAAGCAGCGAGTTATTAATCTCTTTTTTTATCGCAGTTTCTATTAAAGGCAAGCTTTGAGTGCAAGTTTTAAATGATATCGTGCCGCTTGTCGGGTCTTTATAATAAATACCGAAATTATTAGGAGTATTTACTTTTATAAATGCTAAAATATCGTTAGCTCTTTGTGCTTCTGCTTTTTTACCTAAAATATTTCCGACTAAATAAGGCTTAGTAAAGCATTGTCTAAAAAACTCTTTGCTATTTGAGAGAGTAATCGCATCTTGTATTTGTATATCTCTAATTTTGCCTATTGCTTTAGCACCGAACATTATACCGGTTTTCCTACTAGCAAGTCTGTCATCGGTAGGCAGTAAATGCTTCTCTAGTAACTCTGACAATGAGTAACTAATTCGTGACGATACCGATGAAAAGAAAGCAACCCCTATAGGTATATTATCAACCTTAACCAAAGGCTTTAAAGCTCCCTCATCTTTAATCCAAACGCTAGCTTTAGGAGTAAAAAGAAAAACTAAAATCAAAAATGAAGGAAAAAACCATTCTTTGGCAAATATTCCTATATTACCGTTAAATATTGCTCTAGTACCTGCCCAAATTCCGCCCAAGCCCAAAGCAAATTTACCCATAGGAGTAAAATATTCACTATTAGTATGGAATATTCTTCCGATGCCGTTAAATACTTGAGCTAATATATCACCGCCGCCGAAAGTGTGTATGATATAATCCATATATTTAACCCCTTTCCTTTGCTATTAAATGTTGCTCTATTAATCTTGCTCTTTTATCTATTCTATCGGCATTAGTAAGTAACTCTCCCCATTTTTCGGAAGCAAATAATTGCACCTTATCTAAAGCTTTAATATAATCCACTAAATATTGGTCATTTACTTGTTTAGAGCGAAGCATTACGACTGCTTTTTTAATTTCAGAAATTACTTCTTTTAAATGCTGCACTAATGTATAGCTTGCTATTAATTCTGAAGAACTATCCAAAATCGTTACGCCTGATATTGCTTCTAACGTTATGTAGTCATAAATAGGAAAAGAATCGCCGATTGATGAGAGAAAGGCTATATCTGCCGCATCAAATTGAGTGTTATTATAAAATTTGACTTTTAACGCATTAAGTTTGCTATTCGCCTTACCTTGATAAGATTGATCGGCAGTAATTAAGATATTTTTTTGTAATGACGGATTTAAGCAATTACGATTATCACAAGCATATAAAGAAGCCGATTCGCCACCTTTTAAATGCGTCACCCAACTTTTTTCATCTTTAGCTAACGAATCGTAAAAATGCACACTTTTATTTCTGACAATAATAGTACCGGTTAAAGACATCATGCTAGAACGCATATCTAACGGAATAGAAGCTTTATCGGCAGCTTTAACAAAAATATTATAA
>JAJIYK010000123.1 GCA_020881235.1 Rickettsia endosymbiont of Oxypoda opaca
ACTCATTGGAAATACTATAAAGATTAAACAAATGACTAATGCAAAAAATACTGACTGCAATATCGGTAGAATATTAGCAGCTATCTCACCTGCAACTAAATAACTAAATGATTGCTGAAACATTCCCCTTGTTGCATTCATTGAAACTAACTGCGGGTATATTCTGCCTAATGAATGCTTTTCCCGCCAATCATCATAAGCTTCTCTATTAGCATTAAGGATCATAGCTTGCTTCATCCATTCGTGGATATCGGTTTGTTCTTTTTTAAGATATTTTAAAGTATCGCCTGTAATAGCTTTTAATCTATTTGTAAGAATAGCAGGTTCATTACCTTGTATACCTATAGCGGTGGCAAATTTAGTAAGTAGCGAATTATCAATTTCTTTTTTTATCGCAACTTCTATTAAAGGCAAGCTTTGAGAACAAGTTTTAAATGATATCGTGCCGTTTGACGGGTCTTTGTAATAAATACCGAAATTGTTAGGAGTATTTTCTTTTATAAAGCCTAAAATATTATTACTTCTTTGAGCCAAGGCTTTTTTACCTAAAATATTTCCGACTAAATAAGGTTTAGTAAAACACTGTCTAAAAAATTCCTTACTATTTGACATAGTAATTGCATCTTGTATTTGTAAATCCCTAATTTTACCAATTGCTTTAGCACCAAACATTATACCGGTTTTTCTACTGGCAAGCCCATCATCGGCAGGTAATAAATGCTTCTCTAGTAACTCCGACAATGAGTAACTAATTCGTGACGATACTGAAGAAAAGAAAGCAACCCCTATCGGTATATTATCGACCTTCACCGGTGCATTTAGAGCTACTTCATCTTTAATCCAAACGGTCGCTTTAGGAGTAAAAAGAAAAACCAAAATAAAAAATGAAGGAAAAAACCATTCTTTGGCAAATATTCCTATATTACCGTTAAATATTGCTCTAGTTCCTGCCCAAATCCCTCCTAAGCTCAAAGCAAATTTACCCATAGGAGTAAAATACTCACTATTAGAGGCAAATACTCTGCCAATTCCGTTAAATATTTGTGCTAATATATCACCGCCGCCGAAAGTATGAATGATATAATCCATATATTTAACTCCTTTAACTTCTTTCTTTTGCTATTAAATGTTGTTCTATTAATCTCGCTCTTTTATCTATTCTATCGGCATTAGTAAGTAACTCTCCCCATTTCTCGGAAGCAAATAATTGCACCTTATCTAAAGCTTTAATATAATCCACTAAATATTGGTCGTTTACTTGTTTAGAGCGAAGCATCACAACTGCTTTTTTAATTTCAGAAATTACTTCTTTTAAATGCTGCACTAATGTATAGCTTGCTATTAATTCTGAAGAACTATCCAAAATTGTTACGCCTGATATTGCTTCTAACGTTATGTAGTCATAAATAGGAAAAGAATCGCCAATTGATGAGAGAAAAGCTATATCTGCTGCATCAAATTGGGTATTATTATAAAATTTGACTTTTAACGCATTAAGTTTGCTATTCGCCTTACCTTGATAAGATTGATCGGGAGTAATTAAGATATTTTTTTGTAATGACGGATTTAAGCAATTACGATTATCACAAGCATATAAAGAAGCCGATTCGCCGCCTTTTAAATGCGTCACCCAGCTTTTTTCATCTTTAGCTAACGAATCGTAAAAATGCACACTTTTATTTCTGACAATAATAGTACCGGTTAAAGACATCATGCTAGAACGCATATCTAACGGAATAGAAGCTTTATCGGCAGCTTTAACAAAAATATTATAA
>JAJIYK010000124.1 GCA_020881235.1 Rickettsia endosymbiont of Oxypoda opaca
CATTTTAACCGAAAAGTATATATATTGATTGATGAATATGATACACCAATCAATAGTGCTTATATAAAATTAGGGAATAGGTCAGAAGAATTTGAGAAAGTATTAGAATTATTCCGAGGAATGCTTGGTAGTAGTCTAAAGAGTAATTCATATCTAGAGAAAGGAGTAATAACAGGGATACTTCGTATAGCTAAAACTAATTTATTCTCAGATCTGAATAACGTTACTGAATATACATTACTTGATGAAAAATTTTCTAAATTTTATGGATTTACCCAAGAAGAAGTTGACGAATTATTAGTAAAAGTACCAATAAAAACCACTCCTAATCAAGTTAAGGATTGGTATAACGGTTATAATTTTGGTAGGGAGATAATATATAATCCTTGGTCAATAATGCAGTGTCTAGCTCATAATGGCTTACTCGATTATTATTGGTTAGATAGCGGCGGGACTGCACTTATAGATAAAGTATTATTATCTGATGAAATGCAGAAATATCTACAACAACTAGCTGCCGGCGGTAATATAGTATCCCCGATCACTAAACAAATAAGTTTTACTGATATAGATAAACCTATAGGCTTGTTTAGTTTACTGTTATTTAGCGGCTATTTAAACCCAGTAACAAAAGAAGCAGAAAAAAATATATATGAATTATCAGTACCAAATAAAGAAATAAAATATATATATGAGACAAGAGTACTTGGGTGGGTTACCAATAAATTAAAAATTGATAGTTCTAGATATTATTCTTTTATTAGCTTGTTAGCTAGTGGTCAAATAGAAGAATTTAAAGAAGAACTACAAAGATTATTACGAAATAGCACTAGCTTTTATCAAACCGGTGAGGCAAAAGCCGAGTTATTTTATAGTGGGTTTATGTTAGGCTTAATGAATATGTTAGCAGTTAGTCACATAATAGATAGTGAAAAAGAAACAGGTAAGGGCAGAGCCGATTTAGTGCTAATTCCTAAGGTTGGTCGAAATAATAATGCAATTATTATAGAATATAAAATAGCAAAAAAAGAGGAAGAGTTAGAACTAGTCGCAAAATCAGGGCTTGCTCAAATTAATAACCTACAATATGACACGAAAATAAAAGAACACAGTCATATTCAAAAAGTTATCAAAATATCGATGGCTTTTTGTGGTAAAGAAGTAGCACTGCAATATCAAATTAATAGTTTACCTTTTAATTAAGAGGAGAAGACAACTTACGCATTTTAACTTTATTTTGACTTTTTGTTACTTTAGCATTTATTCTAGTATGATAAGGAGAATCTTGTCCAAAATATTTTTTTACTAATTCTAAAGCATCAGTCAGGAGTTTCTGTGCTCTTGTTTTGTATGCGACCTTCTGACTTTGCTTAGTTGAATTTTTAGATTTTTGGATATAAATTTCACCAAGGAATTCTAAGCATTTAAATTCATCAGGGTGCTGCATTTTTTTAGCTATAGCCATCGATTCATAAAATAGTTTTTCAGCCTTCTCGAGTTTACCTCTAGCAAGATATACCGCAGCTAAATCCCTGATGACTCTAGCTGTTTTGGAATGCTCATAACCGTAATGTTTTTTATATATAATAAGGCTATTATGTAGTAATTTTTCAGCTTTATCATAATTTTTTATTTCCTTATAAGTATCTCCTAAATTTACTGAATTCCAAGCTACTTTTATATGGTCATCACCGTAATGCTTTTTGTATATATTTAGAGCTTGCTGTAATAAATTTATACTTTCTTGATAGTGTTTAGTATTTCGATAAACAACGCCTAAATTCACTAATGTCCAAGCTATTTTAATATGATCTTCGCCATAATGTTTTTTATATATATTTAGCCCTTGTTCTAGAGGTTCTTTAGCAGCTATATAATTACCAAGATGGGTATGAATAATTCCTATATTTACGATAGACCAAGCAGTTTTGATGTGATTTTCTCCATAATGAGCTTTACAAACCTTTAATACTTGTTCAAACATAGTTTTAGCTTGATTATAGAGTCCTAATAGAGGACATGTATTTCCGATAATTGAGAAATCATTATTAGAAATAATTAAGGAGAAATTAGCAAAAATCGAGCAAGAAGGTAATTTAGAGAAATTACAAGAAATATTTAGAAACAAGGTGCGGCAAAAAATAGCAAATCCTATAGAGGTAAGTAATATAACCATTGCCACAGAAAATAGCAGTCGGTTTTACGATCCAACCATAGTGCAAAAAGAAGCAATTAAAGACCATAGAGGAAAAATAATTGTAGAAGCAGGTACAAAGATTAATCCGTTAGACAAAATAGAGTGGGGGCAAGCTCTAATATTTATAGACGGCAAAAATTCAGAGCAAATAGCTTGGGCGAAATCTAAGCTCGGAAAACTAACTTTAATAAAAGGTAGTCCGATTGATTTAAGTAAAGAATTAAATCGTCCAATATATTTTGATCAAGGCGGAGCATTAGTTAAGCGTTTTAATATTAAATCAGTGCCAGCTGTTATAATACAAGAAGGAAAGCTATTAAAGATTATGGAAGTAGCTTTATGAAAATGAAGTTTATGAAATTTTTGGCAAGTTTAATTTTAGTTTTTACATTTAGTTTTGACGTTTATGCGGAAAACGGTTGTGTCGGTCGTATGGTTAATCCAATTACCGATATATGCTGGA
>JAJIYK010000125.1 GCA_020881235.1 Rickettsia endosymbiont of Oxypoda opaca
AAATTAGAAAAACTTAAAATCAAAACTAAGCTTAATCATTTTGCGATAAAGTATAAATTATTGCTAAAAGCTAATCAGATAGCCTTTAAGGAATTGCATAATATGATTGCTACTACTGCTTAGTGCGTAACATGAGTTAGTAAATATTTTGAAGTTTTTAAAATAGTAATAAAGGATAAAATTATCTGGCTTTATGCTTTTATTATCGGTGCATTTAACGGCATGACTTACGGTTTTTTTATCGAAGCCCCTTTTATTTTTATTGAAAATATGGGATTATCGCCGTCTTTTTACGGTAAATTAGCACTCTTATTATGTTTAGCTAATATTTTTGGTGGCTTACTTGGCAGGTATTTAATAAAAAAACGCCATGTGGACGATAAAAAAATAATGGTTTTGGGTCTTGGATTTAGCTTATTTGGCTGCATTATGCTAGTAATAGCAGCTTTTTTATTAACTAATAATCAGATCAACAATAATTTTGCTATAGCGGTAATATTCATTCCGATAATGTTGCATATGACCGGTCATAATCTTCTTATTCCGATGACGTTGCGTTATGCTCTAGATGATTATGCCAAAGTTACCGGCACTGCCGGCTCAATTTTCGGCTCATTATATTATATGCTAATAGCCTTAATAACTTTTATCGTCTCAAAATTACACAGTGAAACAATAAATAATTTTGCTTTATTATTCTTATTTTTAAGTATCAGCTGTGTCTTATCATTTTATTTGATTAGGGTTTTATCGTATTCTAGAAGGGCATCATCCGCTTAACGTAATTTTAATGAAGATAGACCGATAAGAGCAAATATGACGGCAATAATCCAAAATCTTATTACTACTTTTGACTCGGCCCAACCATTCTTCTCAAAATGGTGATGCAGAGGTGCCATTTTAAAAATTCGTTTGCCGTTGGTAGTCTTAAAATAATATACTTGCAAAATCACCGAGATTGTTTCAATAACAAATAATCCGCCAATGATGCCAAGTACTAACTCATGCTTGGTAATGACACTTATAACGCCAAGAACGCCGCCAAGGCTTAAACTGCCGGTATCTCCCATAAAAACTTCCGCCGGTTGTGCATTAAACCATAAAAATCCAAGACTCGCTCCGGCAATAGAAGCACAAAAAATAGTTAGTTCTCCGCTATTTGGAATATACATTATCTGCAAATAATTTGCATAAATATGGTTACCGGCTAAATAGCTTATTAAAGCAAAAGAGCCGGCGGTAAGTGCTATCGGAACAGTAGCAAGCCCGTCAAGACCATCGGTTAAGTTAACTGCATTAGAGGCTCCGACTATGACAAACATCGCAAACGGGATATAAAAATATCCGAGATTAAGAAGTAAATTTTTAAAAAATGGGATGGCAAGCTGATTATCTCCGGGGTTACCGGTATATTGTAATGAAATACATATAATTAAACTGATAAGTATTTGCAGTAAAAATTTGTTTTTGCTCCTGATTCCTTTATGATTATTTTTGGTTATTTTTGCATAATCGTCTATAAAACCGACAATACCGAAGCTAATAAAGCCGAATAAAGCTATCCAAATATATTTATTAGTAAGATCGGCAAGTAATAGAGTAGAGAAGCAGACAGATAAAATAATCATTATCCCGCCCATAGTAGGAGTGCCGGCTTTCATCTGATGAGATTCAGGTCCGTCGCTACGAATCGGTTGACCGTGTTTTTGCAAGGTATGTAAAAATCTAATAAGTCTTGGACCTATTAGAAAGCAGAAAATTAGGCTAATCAGAATAGCCAAGCTACTTCGGAAAGTAATATAATGAAATAAATTGGCAATGTGCGAATTATGCACATACGGTAGTAAAAGATTATATAACATGGTTATCCTTTAAAAACTTCAATATTAAAATTAAGCTATTTTAGTGCTTTTTAACTGCAAATTAAATGTCTTTTTAGGATAAATTAAAATATAAGTAAAGCCCATACAAGCTATGCTTATTCCAATAATTGAACCGTGATAATGAGCAGGCACTACTATATTTATTCCTGCGATTCCAAAAGCAGTAAGTCCGCCGAATAAAAATAATATACTAGAGCAGATTATAGTTGCTTTGGTGCAAGTTTTGAAGTCATTCCTGTGCAGGCGGGAATCTATAATTATTTTACTAGATTTTAGTCGTTGCCGGAATGACATTAATATCTCATATAACATTACTACCAAACTAATAACAGGTGCAAACCCGCCAAAATATTTCATATGACTCATATAATATTCTTTAAATTCACCGTCGATAATATCATAAAAAAAATGTCCGGCGACGATAAATAAGCTAAAAATAAAATTTAAACATAATAATAAAAGATAAAATTTTTGGAATTGTAGCTTTTTACCTAGCCAAACTTCAAATAATATAATCCATATGGTCATTAGAATTTGCGTATATATAAATTGTAATAAATGCCCGCCGCTCCAAAAAAGTAGTTCGTAATAAAATTCTATCTCAATCGGGATGACATCAATAATGTGCTGCAGTTGGAGGTAAGAACAAGTAAAGCACACCCAGGTTAAAATAAACATTATTGCTGTGGATAAAATAGCGAAGTTCATTAAACTCTGCCAATTTTGCCAATCAGAAAGATATAGAGTGCTTAGGGCAAATAACAATGTGGCAACGCCAAATAAAGTGAGCCCTAGGACGAATATAATATTCTCCAGCATCGGTATATAATTATTCATTACCGGATTTTGTCCCGCTATTGGGGAAATTGCTATAAGTATGGTGCCTAAGAAAGCGAGTTTGGGGTAGATGTTTAGGTATAGTACAACAATGTCATTCCCGCGAAAGCGGGAATCTAATATATTTTTTCTGGATTCCCGCTTTCGCGGGAATGACATATCATAACTCCAAATACTAGCCGTAATTGATAACAACCAAACTAATACCGATAAGTTAACGTGAATAATTAAAGCTGATTTAAAAATTTCAGGATTTGGAAAGAAGTGAGATAGCCGGGGAGTACGAAGAACTACTAAAATCACCGAGTATAAACCGGCAAGCCCTAAAGTCATGATACCAAGTTTAAGCCAGTTACGAGTTAACGTATTATTTCGTAATTGCTCAATATACTGCTCGTCTTTCAAAAATTGTTTTTTCATTTTATCGGGGATTCGTGTACTCACCTAGGCGTTGTTGCATGGCTCAATCTTACTTCGTCATTGTGGGAGGTGCGGGAATTGTTGCGTGGCTCTATGGTCATTACAAGTATGGTGTCATACCGTGGCTTGACCACGGTATCCAGAAAAAACCTTAATAAAAGACTGGATGCCGTGGTCAAGGAACTAGACTGACGCAGCCTTTTCTTTAACGTTCGTACACTAGTGATCAAGGCGGGAATGACATCTATCCTCTTACGTCCGCCGTTTAATGCCTTTGTAGAAATACCAAAAACTAAAGAATGGTGGGTTTGAGAAGACTTGAACTTCCGACCTCACGCTTATCAGGCGTGTGCTCTAACCAACTGAGCTACAAACCCATACACTGCTCGTCTTTCAAGAATTGTTTTTTCATTTTTTGGGGATTTGCATACTCACATACTAAGTGTATGCTCGCACATCAAAATAAAATCCACTTCTTGAAATACTTTGCGTATATTTGGGTATTAATCTTAAAAATAACTAAAAATATGGTGAGCTCGCCGGGGCTCGAACCCGGGACAACCTGATTAAAAGTCAAGTGCTCTACCAACTGAGCTACGAGCTCGAATTATACTGCTCATCTTTCAAAAATTATTTTTTCATTTTATCAGGGGTTCGCATGCTCACCTATTAAGTATAGGCTGTGCGTGCTCACCCTTCAAAATAAAATCTAATTTTTGACATACGAACAGTATAAGCCTTATTAACGTTTAGGATAACACCTAAAACTACATTCAAATTATGTTTTACTTTATCGTAGAAAAAGGCTAGTATGTCAACAATTATTTTCCGTAATAATCAAATAATACAGTAGCTTTATGCCTCATTCCGACGTCGCAATAATTATTCCTTCAAGACTTGGCTCAACTAGGCTAGCTGAAAAACCGTTAAAGCTTATCGGTTCATTATCAATAATTGAACGGGTATTTACTAATGTAAAACAAACGAATTTAGAGCATATTTACGTTACGACCGACTCAGAAAAAATAGCTGATAAAATTACTAAACTTGGCGGAAAAGTAATATTTACGGATAGTAATATTCCTTGCGGTACAAACCGAGTATATGAGGCTTTTACTAAAATTCCTGATAATACAAATATTAATTATATCGTGAATGTTCAGGGAGATATGCCTTTTATTGAGCCTAGTTCAATCATAAAAGCAATTGAAGAGCTAAAAAAGAGCGATTATGATATTATGACACCGGTAGTTAAAGTCGGTATTGATGTGGTAAAAGATCACAGTAACGTAAATGCGGTGGTTGATCTTAAAGGTAGAGCGTTATATTTCTCACGCAGCATAATTCCAAACGGTGCAAAGGATTTTTTATATCATGTGGGGATGTATGTTTTTCGAAAAAATGCTTTAGAAAGATTTGTCAAGCTTGAGCCTACATCGCTAGAAAAGATAGAAAGTTTGGAGCAGCTAAGAGCTCTTGAAAATGGTATGAGTATCGGTACGTGTTTAGTAGATAATGTGCCGATTTCCGTAGATACGGAAGAAGATTTAATAAAGGCTATAAAATTTTATGAAGAGCATGAGATAACTTTAAGTTAAATATTTGTTTATAAATCTTAAGAAATATACAGAACTTAAAAAATCTTGACATAATTTTTCTTATAGTTTAGGTTGCTCTAAAATAAGCTTAAAGGTAATTAATGGACGCCGTGAACTCTAATTTTACACTCTGGAATAAGGCTAGAAATAGTAAATTTAGACATATTGTATGGCCGATTAGATCGTATGAATTAACCAAATTCATTCCGATGGCACTGTTAATGTTTTTTATTTTGCTTAACCAGAATTTAGTACGTAGCATTAAAGATAGTTTTGTTATTACCTTAATTAGTTCTGAAGTAATTAGCTTTATAAAGCTTTGGGGCGAAATGCCGATGGGAATTTTGTTTGTTATTCTTTACTCGAAACTCTGTAATATCATGACTACGGAGCAAGTTTTTAGAATAATAATCTGTGTTTTTCTTGGCTTTTTTGCCGTTTTTGCTTTTATCTTATTTCCTTACCGAGAATATTTTCACCCCGATCCTGAATTAATTAAACATTATATAACGTTATTGCCTCATTTAAAATGGTTTATAGTAATCTGGGGGCAGTGGAGTTTAGTATTGTTTTATATAATTGGTGAATTATGGCCGGTAATTGTCTTTACTCTCTTATATTGGCAGCTGGCAAATAAGATTACTAAAATTGAAGAAGCACCGCGATTTTATTCCTTCTTCACTTTATTCGGTCAGACTAATTTGTTAATTTCCGGAACAATAATTGTCTATTTTGCTAAGGGTGATCATTTCTTTTTGCCGTTATTTGCTCATTTAAGCGATAAAACGGAAATTCTTTTAAAGACATTTACTACGGTTGTGTTGTTATCGGGAGTAATTTGTTTAGCTCTCCATAAACTTATTGATTTTACAATAGTAGAGTCGGATAAAAACATTAAATTTAAAAATAAAAGAACCGATATATTAAAATTAGGGTTAAGAGACAGTGCAAAAATAGTTCTAACCTCTAAATATTTAGGTCTTATTTGTATATTAATGATTTCATATTCTATGAGCATTAATTTGATTGAAGGCTTATGGATGTCAAAAATAAAGCAGCTTTACCCGACAACGCAAAGCTTTATCTCTTATCAAGGAGAAGTGTTATTTTGGACAGGAGTATTAACGCTAATTAGTGCTTTTTTAGGAAGTAGTTTAATTAGAGTTTTTGGTTGGTTTTGGGGGGCCATTGCCACGCCTATTATGATGTTTATATCCGGAGTTATGTTTTTCTCTTTTACGGTGCTTGAGAATCATTTAGGAGATATTGTTTTAGCACTCGGTTATGCTTCGCCGTTAGTTATAACAGTTTTTATCGGCGGATTATGGCATGTGCTTGCCAAAGGAGTTAAATATTCGCTTTTTGATTCAAGTAAAGAAATGGCATATATTCCTCTTGATAACGAGATGAAAACTAAAGGTAAAGCGGCCGTTGATGTTATGGGCTATAAAATAGGTAAGTCAATAGGAGCGATTATTCAATTTATCTCTTTCAGTATTTTCCCAAATGCCGTACATAATGACCTTGCAGGGATGCTTATGTTTGTTTTTATTATTGTTTGCGTCGTTTGGATGTACGGGGTGAAGGTTTTAGCAAAACATTATAAAGAGCTTATTAGGTCTTAGGGAAGGAATTATAGTTATTAAAGAGCGTTATTTTGTCAAGCAACTCGGTGTCATACCGTGGTTTGACCCACTAGTGTACGAACGTTAAAGAAAAGGCTGTGTCATGCCGTGACTTGATCACGGCATCCAGAAAAAACCTTAATAAAAAGACTGGATTCCGTGGTCGTAGCCACGGAATGACAGAATTTTACCTCTTTAATTTAAACGTTCGTACAACACAGGGCTTGACCACGGTATGACAAACTTCAAGTGAATCGATTATACAAAAATCTTAAAAATCAATATTATGCAGAAATTAATAATTAAAGGCGGTAAACCCCTTAAAGGTAATATTAATATTAGCGGTGCTAAAAACGCCGTATTGCCTATTATGGCAGCTTCATTGCTTACCGATAAGCTACATATTACTAATGTCCCGAAGTTGACTGACGTATATACTATGCAGGATTTGCTTAAAAGCCACGGTAGTATTATTGATATAGTAGAGCATCCTGATCAATTTGAGCTAACGATTAATTGTAATAATATAAATAATTTTAAAGCTTCCTATGAGATAGTTCGTAAAATGCGAGCCTCTATTTGGGTGCTTGGACCGCTAGTTAGCCGTTACGGTAAAGCAGAAGTGTCTTTGCCCGGCGGTTGTGCCATAGGGGCAAGGCAGCTAGATTTGCATGTTGCCGTCTTAACATCTATGGGTGCTGAAATTGAAATTGAGAATGGCTATATAAAGGCGGTAAGTAACGGTCGCTTAAAAGCTACTCATTTTATTTTTGATAAAATTTCCGTCGGAGCAACAATTAATGCAATAATGGCGGCAACCCTAGCCAACGGAGAAACTATACTTTTTAATTGTGCAAAAGAACCTGAAATTGTTGATTTGTGTCATTGTCTTAATAAAATGGGGGCTGATATTTCCGGCATCGGTACTAGCGAAATAACCATTAAAGGCAAATCTTCTTTAAATGAAACGAGCTATAGAGTAATGCCGGATCGTATTGAAGCCGGTACCTATATGTTTGCGGCGGCAATTACCAAAGGTGATTTAAAAATCTTAGGGATTGATTATCATATCATTGAAAATATAGCTTTAAAGCTTATTGAAGCCGGAATAAAAGTTACACCGTTTGACAATGGATTCCGGGTAACTTATACGGATAAATTAAACTCGGTAGATATTGAGACTAACCCATATCCCGGCTTTTCAACAGATTTGCAAGCCCAATTTATGAGTCTTATGACGCTTGGAAGCGGTGTTTCGGTGATCACCGAAAATATTTTTGAAAACCGCCTTATGCATGTCCCTGAATTATGTAGAATGGGAGCGGATATTACCGTACACGGTAATAAGGCAATAGTGCGAGGAGTGCCGGCTTTAAAAGGTGCGGAAGTTATGGCAAGCGATCTTAGAGCCTCGGTTTCGCTGATTTTAGCAGGGCTAACTACTAAGGATGAAACGATAGTCCATAGGATTTATCATTTAGACCGTGGATTTCAAACACTTGAAAAAAAACTAAATAATTGCGGTGCAAATATTATAAGAGTATAACTTTTTGATAAAATAGTGTATAGTTAAGTTTAATAAATGGAGTAAATTATTATGGCAAGAATTACAGTTGAAGATTGTGCTCAAAAAGTTAATGATAAATTTAAGCTAGTAGCCCTTGCGGCACAAGGGGCTAAATATATAAATTCTAGAGCGGAAATTAATCCTAATAATAAAGAAAAGCGTGATAAACCGACGGTAAGCATACTTCGTCAAATTGCTTCCGGTCAGGTATCGGTTCCTCATTTAGAAAGTGAGTTGCTAAACCGTTTACGTACTAAAAGCAGAATTGAGCCTATTAATTACGATAACGGTGATAGTGAAATAGAGGAAAACGTTGAAAATTTTGACTATATACCGGGCGGATCGGATATTTACATAGGAGAAGATTATTCTGATTTAGATAATCAAGTTTTTACCGACGATAATTTTGAAGATGAAAAAAAATAATATGCTTAATTAACCTAACTATCTGAGATTCATGGCTCAAATTTTTGCAACGCATTCGGTGTCATTCTAGTTCCTTGATCACGGCATCCAGTCTTTTTACTAAGGTTTTTTCTGGATACCGTGGTCAAGCCACGGTATGACACCATACTTGTAATAACCATAATGCGGTAAATTATGAGCCAGGCAACAACGCTCCGCCTTCGTGGGAATGGCTTTGTGCTGTACATGCAACAATGCCATACCTATGGTATACACATATTTCTCGCATTACTCCACAATAATACTGCCGATTACTCCTCTATAGTAAATATTTGGATTATACATAGGTTCGCTATAGACGGCAGGGGTTGCGAAGATTCCTTTATTGATAGCTTTTATTTTATATTGATATTTTATTTCGTAATTTGGAATAGTGCCGAATAGAATTACTCTATCTTCACGACGTTCGATATTGATAGGTTGCCATATAAGCGTTCTGTTGTCATCTCGTAATATATTTATAGTATTATTTACCGGTAATAATTCAAAGCCCGCCGGCAATAAGTCTAACACTACGATATTATTCAGCGTATCTTTACTGCCTGACCGAAGCGTAAGCGAAACAATAATATTTTCACCTAATTTTACTTTATTAACTTCTTTATTATTTTCGTCTAAATATTTCTTCGTTATCTCGATTCCTTTACTTATTTCCTGATTATCTTTTAACGATTTATCAAAACCTGAAATTAAGAGCTGATAAAAGAATCCCTTCGTCGACGAAATTAATTCTAAACTTTGAGTATCGCTTGCCGCAAAGTCGGCAGTCATTATTTTATTGCCTTGCATTGAAAGCTCTTGCTGCTCTTTATCATGACTATAGATTTTAACCTTAATACTATTTTCTTCTACATTATTTATATTATCGGCATAAGCCACGCTTGCCATAATTGCGTAACTTGCTGCTAAACTATTATAATTATCATTCGACAAGTTAGCAATTTCCTGAACAATTAATTTGTCGATAGTTTTTAATCTTTCCGGAAAATGCCGGGAGATTATATATAGATACTGACTATATTTTATTAGAGCATTATAATATTGATAATCTGAAATTGTTGAGGAGTTAATAGCTTTATTTAAAGTAAAACTATCTAGTAAATTATTAGCTTCCTCATTCATTTGTAGCATTTTATAGCTAGCGGCTAAATACACCGAAGTTAGATCGTCCCGCCAAATATCTTTCTGAGAAGTTTCTAAGTAATTTAAAACATTAGCTATATAATTAGTAGTAATCTCGTTATTTTTAGTAAGTATATAAATAGCATAAGCCTTTTCTCGTGCAGCATTTAAAGAATTAATTGACCTATTTGCCGTATTTTTAAGGTAATTTATGCCGGACGTAAAAGTATCGCTCGGTACGGGTAAGTATTTTGCCGAGCTTTCCGTTAAAAAATGCATAGCATAAATGGAAATAAAATCATCTGAAACGTTGCCGGAGTTACTCCACATATTAAACCCGCCATCGTAATTTTGTCTTTCGCTTAAGGTTTGAAATGCTTTAGATAACGACGTATCGATTTTTTGCCGTTCAAGCTCAAGAGTTTTTACTAATTCTTGTTCATTATATAATACGACATTAGCAAAATTTCTGCTTACTAATTGCTCGGTACAAGCAAACGGATAATTATCAAGATAACTTTTAAAGCCCCGAATAATAGCTAGCGGTGATTTGGCAACCGATAGCTGAAGTTTAGCAAATTCTGCATATAAGTCTCTAGAGGTTTTTAGAGTAATTTTATCTAACTGTGCGTATCCCGTATCGATAGTAGTAACATTCGGCAGAGGAGGGCGTACGCTAGCAGTGGAAGTCATTACCGATTTTGTATTATTTAAAGAAGCGGTTACTTTAAAACTTGCCGAACCGAGTTTAGAAGTAGCTTGTAATTTAACGTTAATACTCCCTTCCTTACCTTCGCTTATTTTTATCTCTCTAGGATAGTCTAGTATTTTCAGCCCTTCGCTTGTTTCAATATTTACTGAAACTTTAGCATCTCCTGAATTTTTTACATTATTGGCGATTGTTACGGGGACTAAAAACTCGTCAGTCGGTGCAACGAATAAAGGTAGGTTCGGGCTAATCACGAAATCCGATTGAACGTAAAGCTTAGTATCGGTGCTACCCACGGAATCAAGATTTGCAGCAACAGCCATAACTCTTAAAGTGCCGTTAAAATAATCGGGAATATCAAACGTAATTTGTTTTTTATCAAGCGTCGAGTCAATAATTCCTGACCAAAAGGCAACAGGAGGCTGATCTGCTCTTTTAAACGGGTTTAAGTTTTTGTTTAAACTCATATAATTACCGCCGCCAGGGGCGGCCATAAAGGTTCGCATCATAATTGAATTTTCCGGTAATATTAAATCCATAATATGCGAAGTTGTGACCTCTAACGCTTTATCTTTAATAAAATAATTAAGTGGATCAGGCGTTTTATAATTGCTAAAAGATAATATACCTTCATCAACGGCAAATATTATGATTTTACCGGGTTTAGATGTACGATAATTTACGGTTAGCTTCTCACCTGATTTTATCCTGTCAGGTACGGTTAATTCAATTTTTTGTTCATGCTTATAAATATCGGCGGTAAAGGGTAGGCTTGCATAGCTAAAAGGAGAAACAAAAATTTCTTCAGAATCTAGCTCTCGCATAAACTGAACATTAATAAATCCTTTGCCGGTAAAATCTTCAGGGATTTTGATTTCTTGAATACTGCTAGTTCTGTCTGCTTTAAACCAGGTGAAATTATGCACTTTATCGGTTTCGATAGTAATTAAGCCGTAGCCCGTATAAGGAGCAATAACATTTATAAGAATTTTCTCACCGGATTTGTAGTCGCTTTTATTTAGTTTTAAAGTAAGATTAGCCTTCTCGGTTAAATTTGCTGCAATATTTCCTTCGCCGAGTATTGAAAATTCTGTTTGAGCAACTATGGTGTTATTTTTATCCGTTAAATAAACAACATAGTCTCCTATTTCTTTAGTAGGGATATTATAAATATAGCCGGATTTTTTTGTTATATTAATCTCGGTTGAGGATAAAGGAGCTTCTACTGGTGTTGACTGATATGAATAACTACCGTCACCGTTTGCAACTAAGCTATTTACATAGTTAATTTTCTTCAAGATAAGCTGCAATTTCGTAGTATCTATTTTGTTACCATAGCTATCTATTGCGATAAACTCGACTTTAGAGTTTGATTGTTGTTTTAGATGTTTTAAATCATTGGCAGTTTTAAAACCGATAATATAAGGTAATGGGGAGACGATAATTGATTTATTAGCGTTAACGCTTCTACCGGAATCAGGTTCAAATCCTTCAGCTGAAAAAGTTAGATTGTAAGTAGCTCCATTATATTTTGCCAGATTTAAATCAAATATTCCGACGCCCTTATCATCGGTGGTAACGTCACCAAGTCGGTCATTAAAACTTTCTTTATTTTCTTTGCCGCTATAAAATACGTAATCCTTAAAAGCAGCTACTGAAAATTTGGCAGGGTTAACCTCGATGTAAGAAGTAATTTTCCTATTTGTTGCCGGCGTGCCGTAAAGATTACTTAAATTAACCGTAGCTTTTAGTTTTTCCGGTGCAATCCATAATTTATCCTTAACATCAGCAAAATCTATGTTTATTTTCATTCTATCAGGCAGAAAATCTTCTACCATTACGGATAAATTATTAAGGTAACTAGTAGTTTCTTTATCTTTCGTTAGGTATAAATTTATATTATATGAACCGGTAAAAGAATCCTCGCTAGTTTGAAATAAATACTCGGTAAAGCCTTCTTCATTTAAAAATACTTTCTTCTTATCTATTATTTTTCCGTGTGGATTAGTAACTTGTAGCTCTAGCGGTAAGCCGGCAAATTTACTTTGCCAGTTACTTTGTTTGACGAGTATCCCGATATTGCCTTGCTCACCGGGCTTATAAATTCCACGATCGGAAAATAAATAAGCTTTCAGTCCTTCAGGTGAGCTTTGTGCTCCCGATACATCAAACCGTGAATAATTAACTTCTCTATCAACTCGACCATACGGCATAAAAGAAAAGTCATCGCCGCCTGTTAGCACATAAGCAATAGGTTTCTTTTCTCTAGTAAAATCCCGAATACTGGGCAAAGTCGTATGACCGTTAGAGTCTGTTACACCGCTCGCTAAAACCTCGCCGTTAAGACCGATAATATCCGCCTTAACTCCTTGTGCCGGCTTACCGGTGCTGATAGAGGAAACAAATATATGCTGCAAACCGTCTTTATCGGTTTTAACTATAAGCCCAAGGTTGGTTACTAAAATTAACCTTTTATCCTCGGCAATATTATTGCCGTTCTCATCTTTATAAGAAACTTTTGTTAGGAATAAACCTTTGCTATAAGAGTCTGAAGAGTCAGGTTTTAAATATTTACCGAAATCTAACGTAGAATAACTAGGTAAGTTGGTATTTTTAGAGTCTATAGCTATGTCTTCTTCAAATATTTCAGAAATATTATATTCGTTGAAAGAATATTCATTGATAAAAGTTGGATTTTGGAAACTGTTATATCTACTTGTTTGACTGATTAAATGGTTAATGTCATCTTGGTTAATTTTATCGATTTCTACGTGTAATTTATCTATACCGATTGAGTAAACTGATAATTTTTTCTCACCTGAAAGTGATAATATTGAGCCGTTAGACATTAATTTAACTTCTTTAAGCTCGCTCGGTACTTGTATTATTTGGCTGTAATCATTTCCTAAAACTAAATTTCCTTGAGCTTCCATACCTTGTTTTATTGTGAGCAACAAATATCTAGAAGGAATGGTATTAATTTTAAAACTATGTAATAGACCTGTTGCATAACTTGCTTCTAAAGGTAATTTGTACGTCAAGCCGGTACTCGCATCCTCACGTACAGTAGAGTACGCTGCGGTGCTGCGTTCCGTGTTTCCTTCAAATTCCTCTTTATTAGCTACGTTATGCAACAGGTCTAATGTACTATTTTCTGAAGCAGAAGGCAAAAGCTCAAAACTTACTTTTTCGGTTTTCTTCAGTATATCATCGGTGATTTCTTTAGGGCTTTGCCAAGCATAATCCTTTTTCCCTAAGCCTCCGTGCAAAGAGGCCGGTTTATCTTTCGGTAATAATAATAATTCTAGGTGGTTTTTAACCTCTTCACCTGATAGAGACGCATTTGTCGTAACTATTATTATTTGCTGTGGGATATATTTATTATCTTTAACTATCGTAGCCGCTGTCTTAGTAACTTTTAAATATGATGAAAGGCTCGGCACTAATACTTGCTGTTTGTATGAATATTTTTGAGGATCGATATTTTTATGCTCAAAATCCTCTCCGCCATATAACGGTTTAATTCCGTCTTCAATAGTCAGGGCAACAATATATTCGCTATTCTCTAAAGATTTTATATTAGTAATTATAGTAGCTTCAGTATTGTTATCATTAAATTTTA
The DNA here is from genome assembly GCA_020881235.1 of Rickettsia endosymbiont of Oxypoda opaca. Taxonomy (GTDB): domain Bacteria; phylum Pseudomonadota; class Alphaproteobacteria; order Rickettsiales; family Rickettsiaceae; genus Rickettsia. The sequence continues at coordinate 13,849 of JAJIYK010000125.1, forward strand.
TCAAGAAAGGTAGTTTTTCTTTACTACCGGATTTAACAAAGCTAAGCCTTTCGTCTAAGGTTTTAGGGTCAATAGGATAGTTAAATTCTATCTTTGTTTGAATAAGCTTTTTGTCGTTATCTTGCAGATAACTCATTTCTTTGATAATAGGTAATAAAGGCAGAGTTTTGAAAGTGATATTATTCTGATCTAAATTTATAAATTGTGGGAAAATAGCTTTTTCATTAATAGTGATTTTATAAGTTTGATTAGCTAAAAAATGCTCTTTCGGTGTGAAAATTATATTATAATCCCGGTTAAAACGCCATTCACCGGCAATTTTGGGCTCGATAGTTACATATTCATTTATTTTTTGCCCTGCAAGCCCTAAATCCCTATTAGGAGTAGCACACCAGTCTTTAATTCGAGTGTCGCATAGAGTAATATTTAAAGAATTTTGACCGGCTAATTTGTCTAAATTATATTGCGGTATTTTTAGATATAAGGGGATTTTTTCATCAAAACTTACTTGTGTAAGATTATTTTTGCCCTCTGCTAGTGCCGTCAAATTAACTAACAGGAAAAAGATAATAAGCAGAAATTTATAATAAGGATAAAATATATTTCTCATGCTGTCACTTATATTTAACGTTATAAAATTTTTATGCTAGCATATCAGTTAATCAATTAACAGAAATTTATTTTATACTACTCTATAATATTTATGAGCAGGATATATACATAAATAAGATTGTGTTATACAAAATAAATATTTTTATATATATAATATTTACACATTAACTTTATAAATCACCGTAAACTAAAAAATACATATGACTTTTATTAAAGAATTTGCAAATAGGGGATATTTGCACCAATGCACAGATATTGTGCGGTTAACCGAATTAACGGCAAAAACAAAAATAGCTGCTTATATCGGCTTTGATTGTACGGCTACGTCGCTACATATCGGTAGTTTGATGCAGATAATGATTTTGCGGCTGTTGCAGCAACACGGACACAAGCCGATCGTGATAATCGGCGGCGGAACGAGTAAAATCGGTGATCCCACTTGGAAAGATGAAGCTCGTAAAATCTTAAGTAAAGAAGATATTGCCAAGAACGCCGAAGGCATTAAAAAATCTTTGTCGAAATTTATTAAATTCGGTAACGGAGCAAGCGACGCTATTATGCTTGATAATGCCGAGTGGTTAGATTCTCTTAATTATTTAAATTTCTTAAGAGATTTCGGTGCGTTTTTCTCCGTTAATCGTATGCTTACTATGGATTCGGTAAAGTTGCGTTTAGATCGTGAGCAGCATTTAAGTTTTCTGGAATTTAACTATATGCTACTACAAGCCTATGATTTTTACCATTTAAGTAAAAATTACGATTGTGTGTTACAGTTAGGCGGTAGCGACCAATGGGGTAATATAGTAATGGGTGCCGAGCTTATCAGAAAGCTAACCGGCAAGGAAGTTTTCGGGATGACGACGCCGCTACTTACGACTTCTTCAGGGGATAAAATGGGTAAGTCGGTCGGTGGAGCGGTATGGCTTAACGAAGACCTTTTAAGCCCGTATGAATATTATCAATATTGGCGTAATTGTGAGGATGCGGATGTTATAAGATTTGCTCGATTATATAGTGAGTTATCGGAAAATGCTTTAGCGGCGTTTGAAAATTTAGCAGTTTCGGACATTAACGGTGCAAAAAAACAATTAGCTTATAATTTGACCAAATTATGCCATGGAGAAGAAGCGGCAAAATTGGCATTAGAGACGTCAGTTAAACTATTTGAACAGGGGGAAATTGACGAGAATTTACCGACGGTTATAATTGAGCAGGAAATTTTGCAATTAGGCATTCCGGCATTTGAATTATTTTATAAAGCAGGGCTTAGCACTTCAAAGTCCGAAAGCCGTAAATTAATTAGAGGTAAGGGGGGCAAAGTTAACAATCAAACTGTGCTTGATGAAAATATGTTAATTAATAATAGTTTTTTATTGGACGGTCAGATAATTAAGCTTTCCGTCGGTAAGAAGAAGCATATACTGGTTAGAGCTGAATAAATTTAACCCCTGTTATTCCCGCTAGGTGTCGTTGCGTGGGCGGTACAAAACACCTTCGATGTCATTCTAGCTAAAAGTGGGGCGTTGTTGTGTGGCTCGAATTTTTGCAAAGTGTACGGTGTCATTCTAGTTCCTTGATCACGGCATCCAGTCTTTTTATTAAGGTTTTTTCTGGATACCGTGGTCAAGCCACGGTATGACACCATACTTGTAATAACCATAATACGGTAAATTATGAGCCATGCAACAACGTCGGTATTATTCTTTAAACTGATAGCTATAGAGTATATTATGAGTAAAATTAGGCTTGATGAATATTTGTTAAAGTTGGGTCTCGTTGAAAACATTACTTTAGCACAAAGCCTTATCATACAAGGGAAAGTACATAACGAATCTAGACAATTAACTAAACCCGGCATGCAAGTCAATGTTAATGCTACAAATATTAAGGTAAAGCAACCGGAACATAATTACGTATCACGGGGAGCTTTAAAACTGATTGCTGCTTTAGACCATTTTAAAGTTAATCCGCAAAATTCGGTTTGCCTAGATATCGGCAGCAGTACCGGCGGCTTTACCGAAATATTACTTGAGAGAAAAGCAAAATTAATTTTTGCCGTAGATGTCGGTTACGGAGAATTACATCATAGGTTACGAGATAATCCAAGTATAATAGTGTTAGAGCGAATTAATGCACGTTATTTAACCAATAAACATATCACCGCTCCGCCTGATTTAATCGTTTGTGATGCTAGTTTTATTAGTTTAACGACAATATTGCCGGCTTCTTTAAGCCTGGCTAAACAAGATTGTGAGCTTATAGCTTTGATAAAACCGCAATTTGAAGTAGAAAAACTTGAAGTAGAAAAGGGCGGAATTATTAAAAATCCTCTTTTGCACCAAAAAGTATGCGATAAAATCAAGGTTTGGCTTGAAGAAGAGCATAATTTTAAAATATTCAGTATAATAGAAAGCCCAATACTTGGAGCAAAAGGTAATAAAGAATTTTTAATCTACGGAAGACGAAAGATTTTATAATTTTGAATTAAATATTGCTAATATATTCTAACTGGTGTATCTTATTTATAATATGATATATGGGTAGGAAATTAGGTGGGTTATCCCACCTTTTTTGTTGGTAAAGCGATTCGGTGTCATACCGTGGTCAAGCCGGTGCATTATTGCATGGCTCGAAAAAAGTGCCATATGTCATTCCCGCGAAAGCGGGAATCCAGACCTTTTTTTGTCATGCTGAACTTGTTTCAGCATCTCTTGCAAAAGGTCCTGAAATAAATTCAGGATGACTTAAAAATATTTTTTTCTGGATTCCCGCCTTTAGCTAGAATGACATCAAAAATTCGAGCCATGCGTACAAGCCACGGCATGATATCATCCATAAACTACAAGTAGTAAAATTTAAAAATGCCATCCATTGAACAACAAATAACGAGCTTGATAGAAGAAACCTTAACAATTATGGGTTTTGAGTTGGTGGTTGTACGTTTGCGAGGATTAAATTATAAAATACTTGAAATATTAATTGATAGGTTAGACGGCGAAAAAGTAACTATAGAAGATTGCCGACGAGTTAGCCAAAATATTTCCGCTATTCTTGATGTAGAAGATATTATTGATGATGCATATAATTTAGAAGTGTCATCAAGCGGTGCGGAACGCCCATTAGTGAAATTTGCAGATTATAATAGATTTAGCGGTAGAGAAGTTAATATAAAACTTAAAGCATTATTAAACGGTAAAACTCGTTATCAAGGTAAGATAATTAAAGCCGAAGATGATAAAGTTTACGTAAATCTTAAGGGAGAAGAGTTAGTAATTGATTTTAACTTAATTAAAAACGCTTCTTTAGTTTTAACGGATGAAATGTTTAAAGAATTATTAGGTAAAAAATAAAATACGGTAAAAAATTTATGTCTAACATAGGTAATGTGGAAATTTTACAAATTATAGATTCTGTAGCTCGTGAAAAGGGTATATCAAAAGAAAATTTAATTTCGGCAGTTGAGCAAGCAGTCCAGGTTGCGGGACGAAAAAAATACGGTAACGAATATAATATTAAAGCACAAATTAATAAAAAGACCGGCGAAATAAATCTTTTAAGGGTTCTTGAAATAGTAGAAGAGGTAGAAGATTATTTAACTCAAATTTCTCTGAAGGATGCTCTTGAAAAAACAGCGGATGCTAAAATCGGTGATGAGATATATGAATACTTACCGCCGATCGATCATGCAAGGGTGGCGGCACAAGCTGCAAAGCAAGTAATAGCTCAACGTATGGTAGAAGCAGAAAGAGAAAAACAATATTATGATTTCAAAGATCGGAAAGGTGAAATTATAAACGGTATAATTAAAAGAATAGAATACGGTGATGTATTTGTTGATTTGGGACGTACCGAAGCAATCATTAAAAGAGAGCAATTAATTAGAGGAGAAAGCTTTAAAATTAATGATCGTGTTAAAGCTTATGTACAAGATGTAAGATTAGAAGCTAAAGGACCGCAAATTTTCTTATCTAGAACCGATAATCAAATGTTAATTAAACTATTTGAATTAGAGGTACCGGAAATTTATGATAATATTATCGAAATAAAAGCAGTAGCTCGTGATCCTGGTTCAAAAGCTAAAATAGCAGTGTTTGCTTCGGATACAAGCATTGACCCCGTAGGGTCATGCGTCGGCATTAGAGGCAATAGAGTTCGGGCGGTGACAAATGAGCTAAACGGTGAGAAGATAGATATAGTATTATGGACTAATAACGTTGCTCAATTCGTAATTAATGCTTTGGCACCGGCAGAAATTACCAAAATTTTAATTGATGAAGATAAAAGAAAGGTAGAAGTTGTAGTATCTCGGGAAAATCAAAGTATGGCTATCGGCAGGCGAGGGCAAAATGTGCGTTTAGCCTCAAAGCTAACGGGCTGGAATATCGATATAATGACGGAAGAACAAGAATCAAAAAGAAGAAATGATGAATTTTTAACTTCAACCGAATTATTTATGGAAGCCTTAGACGTTGAAGAAGTTATAGCACAGCTTTTATCGGTTACAGGCTTTACTTCAGTGGAACAAATAGCAAATAGTGAAGTTGATTCGTTAACGGCAATTGAAGGTTTTGAAGAAGAACTCGCTATAGAAATTAAAAAAAGAGCGAATGATTATGTTGATATTAAAAACGAAAAAATTGTTAAAAAACTCGAAGATCTTGGAGTTGAACAAGAATTAATAGATATTTTAGAACTGCAACCTGATGCTATATTAAAATTTGCCGAATACGGTATAAAAACAATAGAAGATTTAGGAGAAGTAAGCTTAAACGAATTTAAAACTTTAGCTCCTGATTCTAATATAACGGATGAAAACATTAAATTGTTAATTAAAACTGCCCGCCAACACGGCGAGTTTAAGGATAGTCAAGAAAAGGATAATATAGTTAATTGAATATGTCATTCTAGCTAAAGGCGTTATTGCGTGGTTCATAATTTACCGTATTATGGTTATTGCAAGTATGGTGTCATACCGTGGCTTGACCACGGTATCCAGAAAAAACCTTAATAAAAAGACTGGATGCCGTGATCAAGGAACTAGAATGACACCGTACGCTTTGCAAAAATTCGAGCCATGCAACAACGCTCCTACTGCACGTGAATGACATCAAAAATTTGAATTAACTACAATAATTTAATAATTGCTAATTATAGGCGGTAAAGTTATACTACTCGTATTTCGAGAAACTTTATACTAAATATAATATTGCTACGTAAAGGTTTAATATTTATGACGGATAACCAGGAAATCAAACCCAAAAAGTTGACGCTTGGCAATTCAAAACTATCGCTTAATAAATCTATTGAGTCTCTCAGTGGGTCTCAAAGCTTTGTTAATTCTAAATCTAGAACATTAGTTGAAGTTAGAAAAAGTACAGTAACCGGCGGTACACTTTCTTTAGGTAAAGAAAAAAATAATTCAAATCAAAATCTAGAATCGACTAATGAAGAGTTTAATAGGCGTTTATCTATTCTTAAAAAAGCTGCAGAGCAGGCAAGGTCTAACGAAAATGCACCAATAAGCACTTTAAGCAGACTTGCAAGCATGAATCAAGTTACTGCTCCGAAAGAAGAAGTCGCAGAAGAGTTATTGCCTAGTGATAGTGAAGTTGAAACATCGAACGATGTTGTTACGGATTTACCGAAACCGGAAAAAAAACTAGAGACTTTTGTAAAATCTCCTTTAATCGGTGTTCGTAGTCGTTTTGGCATTGAATCCGAAAGCGATATGGGAAAGGAAAAGTTAACGGAAGGAAAAATAGTTGCACCAAAAATCAAAATTGAAGAACCAAAGAAGCTAAAAAAGACCGACATCTTTAATATGCTCGGTGAAGACGGCGGTGATTCGGGGGCTAAAACTAGAAGTCTTGCATCAATAAAAAGAGCTAGAGATAAAGAGAAACGAAAATCACAGCAGCAGCAACCGGAAAAAATATATCGAGAAGTTACAATCCCTGAAGTTATAAGTATTAGCGATTTAGCAAGCGGTATGTCGGAGCGGGCTGCCGATGTTATAAAAGAACTAATGAAATTAGGAATTTTAGCAAATACCGCTCAAATGATCGATGCAGATACGGCGGAATTAGTCGCTACAAATTTAGGTCATACGGTAAAAAGAGTTCAAGAATCGGATATTGAAAATATTTTAATTAATAAAAATGAAAAAGGTGAAGATTTAAAGCCGCGTGCTCCTATTGTGACTGTTATGGGTCACGTAGATCACGGTAAAACTTCATTACTCGATGCTTTAAAATCTACTGATATTGCGGCAGGAGAAACTGGCGGCATTACTCAGCATATCGGTGCTTATAGAGTTACTTTGGAGGGCGGTAGAGCCATTACTTTTATTGATACACCCGGGCATGAAGCTTTTTCAGAAATGCGTGGTCGAGGTGCACAAGTAACCGATATAGTAATTATAGTAGTTGCTGCTGACGACGGAATTAAAACGCAGACGATAGAAGCAATTAATCATGCTAAGGCTGCCGGTGTGCCTATAATTGTTGCCATTAATAAAATCGATAAACCTGATATTGATATTGAGAAGGTTAAAAATGAACTTTATGTTCATGACGTTATTAGTGACGAGTCGGGCGGCGATGTCATGGTTATACCGGTTTCTGCTTTGAAAAAAATAAATTTAGATAAGTTAGAAGAGGCAATTTTACTAGTTGCCGAAATGCAAGACCTTAAAGCAAGTCCGGTCGGTGCTGCAGCCGGAGTCGTGATCGAATCAAGAGTTGAGAAAGGTAAAGGAGTAGTTGCAACTATATTAGTGCAACAAGGTACTTTAAAAAACGGTGATATAATAATTGCCGGTACTTCTTACGGTAAAGTTAAACGAATGAGCAATGACAAAGGATTAGATATCCGTGAAGCATTACCATCCGTACCGGTTGAAGTTTACGGTTTAAATGAAGTTCCGCATGCCGGCGATAAATTTAACGTAGTACAAAATGAAAAACAAGCAAAAGATATCGTAGAATACCGCACACGTATAGTAAAAGAACGTAAAATCTCTATTGCTCCAAGGTCAAGCTTGGAGGAGTTATTCCTGAAAGCTGCCGGCACGGGTAAAATAAAAGAATTGCCGGTAATTATTAAAGCGGATGTTCACGGTTCAGTTGAAGCTATTAGCGGTAGCTTATTAAAATTACCGAATGATGAGGTGAAGCTTCGAGTTCTTCATAGCGGGGTAGGACCGATAACCGAGTCCGACATAACTTTAGCACAAGCTTCCAAGGCTATTGTGCTTGGCTTTAACGTTAGAGCCGGTAATAATGCTACGGCAATGGCGGAAGAAGAAAAGGTGGAAATTAGGTATTATAGTATAATATATGATTTATTAGATGACATAAAAGCGATAATGAGCGGTATGCTTGACCCTATTATCCGTGAGCAATATATCGGTTCAGTAGAAATTAGACAAGTATTTAACGTTTCAAAAGTCGGAAAAATAGCCGGCTCTTATGTAACGAAAGGGGTTATAAAGAAAGGTGCCGGCGTACGCTTATTGCGTGATAATGTAGTAATTCACGAAGGCAAGCTTAAAACTCTCAAACGTTTTAAAGAAGAAGTTAAAGAAGTTAGAGAAAATTTTGAATGCGGTATAGCTTTTGAACATTATGAAGATATAAAAGAAGGCGACGTAGTTGAAGTTTTTGAGCTTATTGAAGAGAAAAAACAGTTATAGGCGGCACGGGCATTGTTGCATGGCTCGAGAAATGGTTTCAATGTCATACCGTGGCTTGACATGTGTTGTACGAACGTTTAAATTAAAGAGGTAAAATCCTGTCATTCCGTGGCTACGACCACGGAATCCAGTTTTATAACGTCATAAAAAGGCTCTAAAATAAGTCTAATATGGCTTTATTTTTCTGGATGCCGTGATCAAGGAACTAGAATGACACAGCCTTTTTTCAGCGTTCGTACACTAATTGGGTATCCATACAACAATGCCAATGCCTCCTCACAATGACGATTTCGGAAGCCAGGCAACAACGCCACAAGTTTACTGCATCTATAAAAGATATCCTGAAACAAATTCAGGATGACCTTTTAAATAATTTTTCTGGATTCCCGCCTATATGGGAATAATGTCAAGAATGTTCAACAAACAAAATTTTCTAGATTCTTTAAATGATCAGCAACGAAAAGCGGCTCTTCACACCGAGGGACCATTGCTTTTGCTTGCCGGAGCAGGGACGGGCAAAACGAAAGTATTAACCTCGAGAATAGCTAATATTATTTATGAGAATTTAGCCGAACCGCAAAATATCTTAGCCGTTACTTTTACTAACAAAGCTGCTAAAGAAATGGCTGAACGGGTTAATAGCTTAATTAGCTGTTACGGTCTTAATATCGGTACTTTTCACTCAATGGCAGCAAAAATACTTCGTGAGCAAGCCGAACATTTAAACTTATCTTTAACTAGTAGATTTACGATTATCAACCATGATGATCAAATGAAATTAGTTAAAGATATCGTTAAGCAAAAGAATATTGACGTAAAAAAATATGCTCCTAAGCTTTTACATATTATAATTTCACGCTGGAAAGATCAAGGATTGCTACCTTCTAAATTATCAAATTCGGATGTCACTCTTCCTATTCAACGTGTAGCTAAGCTTGTCTATGAAGAATATCAACAAAATTTACTTATCTCTAATGTGGTAGATTTTGGCGATTTATTACTTTACAACAACGAACTTTTTATTAAAAATCCCGATATATTAAGGCATTACCAAAATAAATATCAATATATTTTAATTGACGAGTATCAAGACACTAATATAGTGCAATATTTATGGGCAAGGATGCTGGCTAGCTTTTCTAAAAATATTTGCTGTGTCGGTGATGATGATCAGTCTATTTATGGCTGGCGAGGTGCTGAAGTCGGGAATATATTACGTTTTGAAAAAGATTTTTCTAATGCAACAATCATCAAATTAGAACAAAATTATCGTTCAACTCTGCCGATACTTGCCGCTGCTTCTAACGTCATTAACAATAATAAAAATCGTCATAGTAAAACACTATGGACTGACACAGATAGCGGAGAGAAAATTAAAATTGTTTCATGTTGGAGCGATAAAGAAGAAGCAAGGTTTATTGCCTCCGAAATAGATAGGTTAGTGCGGGAAGGAAAATATAACGCTAGCGGTATTGCGATATTAGTCAGGGCAGGTTTTCAAACTAGAAGTTTTGAAGAGGCGTTTATCAATAGTGCCATGCCCTATAAAATTATCGGCGGTCTTAGATTTTACGAACGAATGGAAATACGAGATTTACTAAGCTATATAAGAATTGCTTTAAATCATAATGATAATTTAGCTTTAGAGCGTATTATTAATGTTCCTCGGCGGTCAATCGGTGCTGCTACGGTTGCTCGTATCAAAAGCTATGCCGCAGAGACCAATATTTCTATTTTTGTGGCTATTAAAGAAATGCTGCATAATGGAGAGTTTAAAGCCAAATTATATGATAGCTTAAACGACTTCATTAACAAAATAGAGAGCTGGCAGGCAAGATATAGCTTAGAAAGTCCGTTAGACGTTACGAAAGCCATATTAGATGAATCCGGTTACCTTGAAATGCTCCAAGAGGAAAAAACTGACGAAGCTTTAGGGCGTATTGAAAATATCAATGAAATGCTAAGAGCCATAGCGGATTTTAACGATATTCACGATTTTGTTGAGCATTCTAGTTTAGTTATGGAAAATGAAGCGTTAGAAACAAATTTTGGCGGTTCTGTGACTATAATGACACTACATTCTGCTAAAGGCTTAGAATTTGACGTAGTGTTTTTACCGGGTTGGGAGGAGGGAGTATTTCCTCATCAAAGAACCCTTAACGAAGACGGTGAAAAGGGTATTGAAGAAGAACGCCGCATCGCTTATGTCGGTATTACCAGAGCAAAAAAAGAGTTATATATTACCTTTGCCGAAAGTCGTAAGATATTCTTTGAAATAGTTAGATCGTCACCCTCTAGATTCCTTGCTGAAATCCCCGAAGAAATAACTATTAGAACCTCCTCTACGAAAAAATATTATCCTTATCACAATAAATTTTCTTTTTAAAACCTTACTTTAATTTGATTTCTTTAACTAATTATTGTTTAATTTTAATCGGTAAGTAAATTGAGGAAATACGGTAATGGAAGGAAAACCAGGTACGCCGTCTGTTACTCCTAAGAACCTATCCCAATCCCAAGTGAAAGGGCAAGGTCGTGAATAAGAACGGATAATAAATTTTAATTTAATTAACAAATAATTAATCGAGGAAGGATATGGCTAAAGAAAGTATAGCAGAAAATAAACCTGAAGAAACTAAAATTGAAGGAAATCGACAAGCTCCATTAACTATAGAAGAATTCTATAATGAAAAAGTTAAAAATTTAGATGCTATTGAAAGTAAATTTAATACATTAGATACCGCATATAGAGCTCGTCCCAATTCTCCTGAGAAAAGGAGTTTAGAAACGCAAGAAAATATAATGAGTTCTTTACGAACACAAGCTGCAGAGATTATTAGTACAACGTTATCAGATAGTGAAATTCAGCCTTTAGTTGACGCAATATATAGTAATGCAGAACAAAGTCTAAAATTAATTAAGTATCAAAATGAGGATAATAATAAAATTCAGGAAGAAATAAAAAAATTTAATTTAGCAAATGCTAAAGCTGAAGCTGCTTTAAAAAATTTCGGTTTAGATTTATCACCATCTAACGTACAAGATATGGATGTAAAAGGAAAGGTTGTAGGGATAAATAGACAAGAAGCTATGGCACTTAGTGAGCCTCTTGAAAAAGCTCTATTAAGTGTTGCTCAAACTAAAACTTCAAAAGAACAATATACTAATAAAATTATAGATGAGGTTCTTAAAGAGTTAGATTCACAAGGCATTTCTAAAGAAAAGCAAGATGGATATAAAGTTTTCATGCTTAGAAATTGTAATAAAAAATTTGATAGGATAGAAGAGTTTAGCCAAACTCAATTAGAAAACTTACAAGAAAAAACTAAAAAATCAGTAGTTTTTTTCAAAAATAAGTTAAACGAAAGTGAATTAGAGCAAAAAAACCTTTATCAAAATGTTGAGCCAGCTATTTCTTTCGTTGAGAATGTAGGAGTAAAAAAAATTGAAACAATAAGGAGGTTGTTACCAACAATAACCAAATTAAATCCTGAAGAAATGCAAGAAAAAAGCAAGGAAATTGTTAAAAATTTTGCTCCATTACTTGAAAGTAAAAACGAGAAGCTTGCCAAATCAACGGAATCGACGTTAGCTAAATTAGATAGCGGTTATTTATCCGAGTATAGTGCTGTGATAGCAGCAGAGTTAAAAACGGTAAATGAAAAGGGGACTTCATGGTGGGAAAAGTTTAAATCAGTCTTTACGAATACAGATTACTTAGCAGAAAGGTTGGAAAAAGTTATCGATAATTATGTTGTAAAAAATGACGAATATGTTGAAAAAGAAATTAATAATAAAATCTTTTTAAATGCTATGCCGGAAAAACAACTTGCAACAGGGCTATCAGAATTTATTGAACAAAATAAAGATAAATTAAAAGATTTAGAAGCTATTACCTCAAAAACAAAAACCTCTAAAGAAATTACTTCAAAAGAACTTGCACAACTTCGTAAAGTTAACCCTGTCGGATTTGATAAAGCATTATTTGGTCAAGCACCGCATTATACAGTACCGGAAAATAGAGAAGAAATACAGGCAGCAATGGTAGTACCGCCGCCGCCGTTAATGTCTCAGGAAGAAGAATTAGCAAAAGAACTTGCATCTGTTCCACCGCCTCCTCTTGAGCAATCAGCAACGGTAGCACAGCAAACACAACAAGCTAAGCAAGCACCGTCTTATGATAAAATTCCACCACCACCGCCATCGCTTGAAGTAACAAGAGAAGTAGCACCGCCGCAAAAACCGGTTACTCCTACTAAGACTCCTTCGTGGCAACAAACAGTAAGCAACCGAGGAGAAAGCCAGAAAAAAGACGGAGGGATAGCACCGTAATATATAATCAATGCATAAAAATATCGATGTCGTTCCAGCCGAGCAGGTCTAAGTTAATTCTAGTCGGTAGGAAGCTAAAAATATTTTTAGCTATTTCAAGCCTATCCTCGGCGATGAGCATTTTTTGTAAAATATCTCTTAATTGATGTAAATAAAGCACATCTTTAGCAGCATATTCTTTTTGCTCATTAGATAATTGCTCGGCTCCCCAATAGGAAGATTGTTGTTGTTTTGAGAGCTGCATAGAAAGTAATTCACGGCATAAATCTTTGAGCCCGTGGCTTTCAGTATAAGTTCTAACTAATTTTGACGATATTTTAGTACAAAAAATATTTTCTAAATCAATTTGTAAATATTTTTTTATTGCTGCCAAATCAAATCTAGCGAAATGGAATATTTTACATCTATCTTTATCTAACAATAATTTTTTTAAATTAGGAGCGGCATAATTTTTATCAATGAAATTTATCAGATAAGCATCACCGTTGCCGTTGCTTAGCTGTAATAGGCATAATTTATCCCGATGGAGATTTAAGCCCATTGTTTCGGTATCAATTGCTAAATCCCCTTCAAGGTTAAAATCATCCGGAAGGTCGTGTTGATAAATCGTAATAGCCATAGTTATATTACCTTTATTGATGTTATATTTAAGAAATAATGCCTGAATATGTTATTTCCTATAGTACTTTATGTCATTCCCGCGAGGCATTGTTGCGTGGATCGAATTTTTGCAAAGCGTACGGTGTCATGCCGTGACTTGATCACGGCATCCAGTCTTTTTATTAAGGTTTTTTCTGGATACCGTGGTCAAGCCACGGTATGACACCAT
>JAJIYK010000126.1 GCA_020881235.1 Rickettsia endosymbiont of Oxypoda opaca
CTATAAAACAGATAACAGCTAAATGGAACATGCCAGTATCAAATTGGGCACTGACAATTTCCCAGCTAGATATTTACTTTCCCAATAGGCTAAATTTTGGAAGAGCTTTCTAGTTTGACACAGTTCTATGAACGTTCTCGTTTTTTCTGGATTCCTGCTTTCGCAGGAATGACATATAGCACTTTTCTCGATCCATGTAACAAGGCCCATATCCTTAAATCAATCCCTCTTCTTTCTCAAAAAAGCAGGTATATCATGGATATCCGATTCTGCTTTAGTGTCTTGGTCAGTTGAGGTAACTACAATATTCTTAGAGCGTTCCTGTGTTTGAGAATTTGGCGTTTTTAAAGAGTTCCACATTCTGCCGAATAGCGAAGGTTTTGGACTGTCTTCTACCGGTTTACTTGCCGTATTTACCGGCAAGGTTTGGGTGCTTTCACTTAAATCTTGATTTAAAGAATCGATTATTTCTGCTTCTTCAGTATTATACCGGTTAAAATCGGGAATTTCTTCTATCTCTATCGATTGTGATATATTTTCGGTATTTTTACCTTCTCGAGATGTTAAAGCAGCTTCATCAGCTAAAGTTTTATGAGCTATTATTTTATCGGCATCAATGCCGGTTGCCACAACCGATACTCTGACGAGACCGTTTAATTCAGGGTTAAAGGTTGAGCCGAAAATAATATTTGCTTCTAAATTATCAACCTCTTCTCTAATTCTATTAGCGGCGTTATCAACTTCAAATAAAGTCATATCGGAGCCGCTAATGTTAATTAATACCGCTTTAGCACCTCGCATTGAACTGTGGTCAAGTAAAGGGTTAGAGATCGCCGCTTCTGCCGCCTTAATAGCTCTATCCTCACCGTTTGCTTCGCCTGTACCCATCATTGCTTTACCCATTTCGCTCATTATGGCTCTAATGTCGGCAAAATCAAGGTTAATAATTCCGGGCATAATCATTAAATCCGTTATACCTCTGACGCCTGCATGAAGTACGTCATCTGCCATTTTGAAGGCGTCGGAAAATGTCGTTTGCTCATTTGCTATGCGAAATAAATTTTGATTCGGTATAACAATTAAAGTATCGACGAATTGCTGTAATTCTATCAGCCCTTTATCAGCTGTTTTCATACGATGACCGCCTTCAAAATGAAAAGGTTTAGTCACCACACCGACGGTAAGAATACCTAATTCCTTAGCAATTTGTGCAATAATGGGTGAAGCACCCGTACCTGTACCGCCACCCATACCGGCGGTGATAAATACCATGTTGCTACCTTCTAGATAGCTACGGATTTCATCTCTCGATTCTTGTGCGGCAAGTGCCCCGACTTCCGGCGATGCTCCTGCTCCAAGACCTCTAGTAGTTGTGACTCCTAGCTGGATTTTATTATTACATAAAGAATGCTCAAGCGATTGAGCATCGGTATTAGCTACCACAAAGTTAGCACCTTGTAGTTTATCGTTGATCATATTATTTACTGCATTGCTGCCGGCACCGCCGACGCCGAAAACCGTGATAACCGGTTTAAGTACTATATTTTCCGGTGCTTTAATGCTTAGAGCCATGATAATTTTTACCTAAATAAAGTATTTTTGCTTAAGTATAATAAAAATTAAGCGATATTGCCATAGTCTTTTGTAAAAAATGTGGATTATTATTCTTTTAATAAAGGTATACCGTTATTATGACATGCTTTGATTAATGCTTTATCGTTAGTAGCTATAGGAAGTCCTTCATGCATGGCAGTTAGCAAATAAGTTGCATCATATGCAGTAAGATTATTGCTTCTTGCCCCTTGGATAATTTCATGTATGGAAAAATTAAAATTTGATATGTTAAGAGGTAGAGAATTATATAAATCTATAAATTTAACGGTATCGGCTATATATAATCTATTACGTTTTTCTGATACTAATAGTGTATTAGTTATTTCAAGTTTCCAAAGAGAAGGTACTGTAGCTCCGTGCTTCATACAATAATTTAACACGAATTTTGAATAGTCATTATTTTCATCTTCAAAACACCATGTTATAGCTACAGAACAATCTAATATAAAAGAAGGATTATTCATCTTCTACCTTCATCTCTAAGCTCTTTAATAGTATAAGGTGCTAATGTCTTGCCTTTACTAAATTCAGCAAATTTTTCCACAATATTCTCTATTTTAGGTCTTTCTGTTATAGGTATCAGCTTTGCAACCGGCGTATTATGTTTACAGATGGTAATTTGTTCGCCGTCTTGTACACGTTGTATAAGATTTGAGAAATGAGTTTTTGCTTCAAATAAATTAATTTGATTAGGTAGATGTTGTTTCATATAGATAATATAATAAATTAAACTAGTCTTATGCTAGTCTATCTTTATTTCTTAATATTGTCAACCATATTTTCGGCTACTACTATTTTATCAAATTCCTCTGCCGATAATAGATTTAATTGCAGTGCTGCCTGTTTTAATGTGATTCCTTGTCTATAAGCTTCTTTAGCAATTTTTGCGGCATTATCATAACCGATATGAGGATTAAGAGCGGTCACCAGCATAAGGGATTGTTCACGTAAATTATTAATCCGTTCTATGTTAGGCTCAAGTCCTTTTATACAATGTGAGACAAAGCTGTTAACGCTATCCGAGAGTAACCCGATAGATTGGAGAATATTATAGATTATAACCGGTTTGAAAACATTAAGTTCAAGATGACCGTTTGAGCCGGCAATCGTCACGGTTACGTGATTACCCATTACTTGCGTACAGACCATTGTTAAAGCTTCGACTTGCGTTGGGTTAACTTTGCCGGGCATGATAGAGGAACCCGGTTCATTTTCCGGTAGATGTAGCTCACCGAAGCCACATCTTGGACCGGAGCCGAGCAGTCTTATATCATTGGCTATTTTCATTAAGCTTACTGCAATAGTATTAAGCGTGCCGGAAAATTCCACTAATGCATCATGAGAGGCTAGTGCTTCAAATTTGTTAGGAGCGGTTTTAAAAGGATATTTAGTATGCTGTGCTACTTTCTCGGCAAATTTTATGTCAAATCCTGCAGGTGAATTTATACCGGTGCCGACAGCCGTCCCCCCTTGTGCAAGCAGATAAACTTTTTTAAGTGCGTCTTCTATTCGCTCTAATGCATAAGCAATTTGAGTAATATAGCCGGAAAATTCTTGTTTTAAGGTTATAGGAGTAGCATCTTGTAGGTGAGTACGTCCTATTTTAATTATATGTTGCCAATTTTGTGATTTATCTTGCAAGCTAGTTAATAAATTTGTAAGTGCCGGTATTAGCTGCTCTTTCGTTGCAAGTACGGTTGCTATATGCATAGCGGTTGGGAAAGAGTCATTTGACGATTGCCCTTTATTGACGTGGTCGTTAGGATGTACAGGGGATTTACCGCCTTTCTTGCCGGTTAATTCTTCGTTAGCAATAGAGGCTATTACCTCATTCATATTCATATTAGTTTGCGTACCCGATCCCGTTTGCCATACTACTAGCGGAAAATTGTCGCTAAATTCGCCGTTTAATATCCTATCGGCAGCTCTATCTATTGCACCTGCTATTTTAGGTTCAAGGCTACCTAATTCTTGATTGACTATTGCAGCACATTTTTTTAAAATCGCTAAAGAGTGAATTAAAATTAAGGGCATTTTCTGCCCGCCTATCTTAAAATTTTCTAAAGATCTTTGAGTTTGTGCCCCCCAATAAAATTGATTGTCTATTTTAACTTCACCGAATGAATCTGTTTCCGTCCTATAATTTTTCATATGTAATGTATAATTTAATTTTCTCGTGAAAATGATCGCTTATTGCTTCTAACCCTAGTTGTTTACATAATTTTGCAAAACTATAATATAATTTATCCTTTAAGGAAGAAGTTGCTAAGTTATTAGAAATAAAAGCTAAAGTGTTATCTAGCATAATATCATGGTTAAAATTATAAAATTTCTGCCATTGGTGTATGTCTCGGTCGGTAGATAAATCATTGCTCGGATAGGCTATATTTTCAATTATTGCCTTACCTCGATATATATCAAACGTTATTTCGTTAATTAAATTTTTGTTTTTTAAATTATTAATTACATCATCAAGAAATTTACCAAGTATTTCTTTAGTAATTTCTTTTTCTTTTAACTCTTTTATAAACTTATCTAACTGCTTCTCAAAATTTTCAATAATTTTTTTATTTCGTTCTACGTTTTTCGGCATGACGCACTCTTATTTAGTTTATTATAAAAAGTTATGAGTTTGTATAAAGCTGTATTTTGCACTCAATTATAATATGATACTTAAATAAGCTATTTAAGTATCATATTATAGTAGACTACTCTTTCCCTGCTAAGTAAACAAAAAATGAACAAAACATAATATTTTATTTACTTAGGATGTTTTGTATATAACAAATGAAAAATTATAGAAGCGGCATTTGATACGTTCAGGCTTTCTACCTTATTGGCAATAGGTATTTTTACTAAATAGTCGCATGTTTCTCTAACTAGCCTTCTCATTCCTTTATCTTCTGAGCCGAGTACGACGACGATTTTATCCGAAAATAAATTATCGTTAAAAGAATTAGTTCCTCCCGAGTCAAGCCCGATAATCCAAAAGCCTTGTTTTTTAAGATATTCCATAGCTGTGCGTAAATTAGTAACTTTTATAACTTGTACTAGCTCCAAAGTACCTGAAGCCGCTTTAGCAATCATTGCGTTTTCATCCGGAGCATTATCTGCCGGTAATATTACGGTATTAATTCCAAAGGCGGCGGCACTACGAATAATTGCACCGATATTTTGAGGGTCGGTTACTTGGTCAAGAATTGCAATTCTACAATTCGGATTATTGACGTCGATATCTTCGATATTATTAGAAAAAATAGTCTTAACTTTAGCTGCTATTCCTTGATGAATATGGCTTGGTTCTAAAAGTTTAGATAAAAAATCGTTAGTAATAATTTTATAAGGGTAAGGGCTTATTAATTCCTTGTTAGCATTAAAAATATCAGAGGTACAAAAGACGCTTTCAATTTGACGTTTTGGATTTCTAAGAGCTGAATATACAGGGTGTTTGCCGTAAAGATAATAAAAATTTTTAGAGTTAGGCTCTTTATTTCTCATGTTATTAAAAACCTAGAGTAATTTGTTCTTGACACAAACTACTATTTATTATAGAAACTTACAACTAAATAAACGTGCTAGCTGCTGTTTGTTTATTTGATGATTCGGCAAAAGATTTTATTAAATCCTATACTAATTTCTATTGTACTTTACAGTGAATTAGTCTATTTAATACAGTAATCTTTGTAGGAGGGGTGGCCGAGTGGTCAATGGCAGCAGACTGTAAATCTGCCCGCGTAAGCGTACGAAGGTTCAAATCCTTCTCCCTCCACCACACTAAATGGTTCGGAGAAGCGTGCGGGTGTAGTTCAATGGTAGAACTCCAGCCTTCCAAGCTGGTTGCGTGGGTTCGATTCCCATCACCCGCTCCAGATATTTAGTAATAAAGTTTGTGAAGATTTAGCAAGATAAATGAATATGCACTTTAAAAATCAGTTTGTATTAAACCTAAAAAATTGTAGAGAGTAAATAATATGGCAAAAGCAAAGTTTGAAAGAAACAAACCACATGTTAATATAGGTACTATCGGTCACGTAGATCACGGTAAAACTTCTTTAACGGCGGCAATAACAATAGTGCTTTCCAAAGAAGGCGGAGCAAAGGCGACAGCTTATGATCAAATCGATGCGGCTCCTGAAGAAAAGGAGAGGGGTATAACAATCTCTACTGCGCATGTGGAATATGAAACTAAAGCTAGGCATTATGCTCACGTAGATTGCCCAGGACATGCCGACTATGTAAAAAATATGATAACGGGTGCCGCTCAAATGGATGGAGCGATACTTGTTGTTTCTGCTGCTGACGGTCCAATGCCTCAAACCAGAGAACATATATTGTTAGCTAAGCAAGTAGGCGTTCCGGCTATGGTCGTCTTTTTAAATAAAGTGGATATGGTCGATGATCCTGAATTACTAGAATTAGTTGAAATGGAAGTAAGAGAGTTATTATCAAAATACGGTTTTCCCGGAGATGATATACCTTTTATTAAAGGTTCTGCACTTCAAGCGTTAGAAGGTAAGCCTGAAGGGGAAAAAGCTATTCATGAATTAATGGATGCCGTAGATAGCTATATTCCTCAGCCGAAAAGAGAAACTGAAAAGCCGTTCTTAATGCCGATAGAAGATGTATTTTCTATCTCCGGAAGAGGTACTGTTGTAACTGGTAGGATTGAAGCCGGTATAGTAAAAGTCGGTGATTCTATAGAAATAGTTGGCATAAACGATACTCAAGCTAGTACTTGTACAGGCGTTGAAATGTTTAGAAAGCTTCTTGATAGCGGAGAAGCAGGGGATAATGTCGGTATATTACTACGTGGTACAAAAAGAGAGGAAGTTCAAAGAGGGCAAGTACTGGCGAAGCCCGGTAGTATAACCCCGCATGATGAATTTGAAGCCGAAGTATATGTGCTTACCAAAGATGAAGGTGGGCGTCATACTCCATTTACTAATAATTATCGTCCACAATTCTATTTTAGAACAACGGATGTTACCGGTACAATAGAATTGCCGGCTGATAAACAGATGGTTATGCCTGGAGATAATGCTAATTTTAAAGTTAAGCTAATTTCTCCAATTGCTATGCAGGAAGGGCTGAAATTCTCTATTCGCGAAGGCGGCAAGACGGTCGGAGCAGGCGTTGTATCAAAAATTATAAAATAAGTTGTTTCATAAATGCTCATTACCTTGTATAATGGGCATTTATTATTTTGAGATATATTTAAGGATACTGCTCGTATCTTGAGAATTAGATTTTACAAACAATTCTTGAAAGATGAGCAATATATTTTTAATAATCTTGCTGTTTGTAAATAAGGTTTACTAAATGAAAAATAGTCAAAAAATCAAAATTCGTTTAAAGTCATTTGATCATCGTATTCTTGATCAAGCTACGAAAGAAATAGTCGGTGCTGTTAAAAGAACCGGTGCTGATGTTAGCGGACCTATTCCTCTACCTAGAATGATTGAAAGATTTACCGTAAATAGATCTCCTCACGTACATATAAAGTCAAGAGAACAATTCGAGATTAGAACCCAAAAAAGATTGCTTATTATAAGCTATCCAACGCCGCAAACCGTTGATGCTTTAAAGAAAGTTGATTTGCCTGCCGGTATTGACGTTGAGATCAAATTAGAGAGTGGGGAGTAATGAGAACTGGTATAATCGCCCAAAAAATCGGTATGACTTCAGTATTTAATGAAAAGGGAGAGAGGGTTACTCTTACCTTAGTAAAGGTTGATAACTGTCAAGTTGTTGGGCATAAAACTGAAGAAAAACATGGCTATAATGCTATAGTTATCGGCGTAAAAGATAAAAAAATATCGAGAGTAACTAAGCCGCTAAAGCAAATATTTGCGAATGCTAAAGTACCGCCTAAAGTTAAATTAAAAGAATTTAGAGTTTCTAAAGACAATTTTATTGATATAGCTGCTAATTTAGAAGTGGATCATTTTACCGCCGGTCAATTTATTGACGTGTCTGGAACTACTATAGGTAAAGGATTTGCCGGTAGTATGAAAAGACATAATTTTAGAGGGCTTGAGGCTTCTCACGGTGTGTCGATATCTCATCGTTCTCATGGTTCTACCGGTGGAAGACAAGACCCGGGTAAAGTTTTTAAG
Organism: Rickettsia endosymbiont of Oxypoda opaca; assembly: GCA_020881235.1. Classification (GTDB taxonomy): domain Bacteria; phylum Pseudomonadota; class Alphaproteobacteria; order Rickettsiales; family Rickettsiaceae; genus Rickettsia. The sequence continues at coordinate 7,731 of JAJIYK010000126.1, forward strand.
GGTAAGAAAATGGCCGGACATATGGGATGTCAAAAAATTACTATTCAGAATCTAAAAATATTCGGAGTTGATAAAGAACGTGGGGTTATTATGATTAGCGGCAGTATTCCTGGTTCTAAAGGTTCTTATCTTTGCATTAAAGATGCAATAAAAAAGGCATCAATAACGATATAAATTTAAGAGAATAGTTAAAACTACTGTGTAATTGGTAAGCACAGTGAAGTAATTTGAACGTCGTTCAGTAAGGCGTATGGCGTTGTTATGTGGCTCGAAAAATGGTTTCAATGTCATACCGTGGCTTGATCCTGTGTTGTACGAACGTTAAAGAAAAGGCTGTGTCATGCCGTGACTTGATCACGGCATCCAGAAAAATAAAGCCATATTAGGCTTATTTTAGAGTCTTTTTATGACATTATAAACTGGATTCCGTGGTCGAAGCCGTCGTTTGCATAGCTCGAATTTTTGATGTCATTCTAGCTAAAGGCGGGGATCCAGAAAAAACACTTAAAATAAGCAAAATATATATAAAAATTTACTATATAATTCGCTTAAATATTTTCTGGATTCCCGCCTACGCGGGAATGACATACGGCACTTTTTTAGAGCCATACAACAGCCATTATTTACTCGTAATTACGGTTAGAAGATATATAGGTTAAACAAATATGAAGACTAAAATATTAAATCTTGCAAACGAAGAAGTAGGCGAGATTAATTTAGATAAAGATATATTTGCTTTGGAATTCATCAGAGAAGATATTATAAAGCTTGTTGTTGATTGGCAACGTGTTAAGGCGATGTCCGGCACTCACCAAACTAAAACGGTATCAGGGGTATCCGGTACTACAAAAAAACCGTTTAAGCAAAAAGGTACTGGTAACGCGAGACAAGGCTCACTCAGGTCTGCTCAAATGCGTGGCGGTGGCGTAGCTCACGGTCCGGTATCAAGAAGCCATGCAACAAAATTGCCTAAAAAAGTTAGAAAACTTGGGTTGATGCATGCTTTATCAGGGAAATTGGCTGAAGGAAAATTATTAGTAATAAATTCTTTAAAGCTAGATGAGCCGAAAACTTCTATCCTTGCAAATATATTAAGTAAATTTCAAGGAAAAAGCTTTTTTGTAATTGACGGAAATGAGGTTGACGTTAATTTTTCCTTAGCGGCAAAAAATATTCATAATACAATAGTGGTTCCGCAAATAGGCACAAATGTTTACGATATAATACGTCATGAATATGTGTTGATATCACAAGAGGCGGTTGATGTTTTAGAAAAGAGGTTAAAATGAATTCTTATAAACATTACGATTTAATTAGAAGACCGGTGATAACAGAAAAAACTACCGCTCTTTCTGAACAAAATAAATTTACTTTTTATGTAGATCAAATCGCTAAAAAAGCCTCTGTTAAAAAAGCTATTGAAGAAATATTTAAAGTGAAAGTTAAAAAAGTCAATATTTTAAACGTGAAGGGTAAAAAGAAAAGATTTAAAGGGTTTAACGGATGTCAATCTGATAGGAAGAAAGCTATTGTGACATTAGAAAAAGATCATACTATTGATTTTACTGGAGGAATTAAATAAAATGGCTTTAAAGAAATTTAACCCGGTCACTCCTTCGCTTAGAGAGTTAATACAAGTTGATAAAGCTAGCCTTTGGAAAGGTGATCCTTTTAAGCCTTTAACTAAGGGAATAACTAAGACGGGCGGAAGAAATAATCAAGGTAGAATTACCTCGTGGCACAGGGGTGGCGGGCATAAAAGACTATATCGTCTTATTGATTTTAAAAGAAATAAATTAGATGTGTTTGCTACTGTTGAAAGAATAGAGTATGATCCGAACCGCACCGCTTTTATTGCGTTAATTAAATTTGAGGACGGTGAATATTCTTATATTCTAGCTCCGCAAAAATTATCTATAGGCGAAAAAATAATATCTAGCAAAGATGCCGATATTAAAATCGGCAATTGTATGCCGTTAAGGTTTATTCCGGTTGGAACTACTTTACATAATGTTGAAATGAAAGTAGGTAAGGGCGGTCAGATTGCAAGATCAGCCGGCACTTCAGTAGATTTGGTAGGTAAGGATTCGGGATATGCACAAATTAAGCTTAGATCAGGTGAATTTAGGTTAATACCTTTAGATTGTAAAGCTACTATAGGTGTTGTTTCTAACTCTGATCAAAAAAATATTAATTTAGGAAAAGCCGGTAGAAATAGGTGGTTAGGACGCAGACCTCATGTTAGAGGGGTAGCTATGAATCCGGTCGATCATCCACATGGCGGCGGTGAAGGTAAAACTTCCGGCGGGCGTCATCCCGTTACTCCTTGGGGATTCCCGACTAAAGGTAAAAAGACTCGTAAAAATAAATCTACTTCAAAGTTTATTATCAAAAAAAGAAAGTAATTAAAATTAGGTATTAGTTATGGCACGTTCAGTTTGGAAAGGGCCTTTTGTCGACGGTTATTTGATAAAAAAAGTACATAAGTTAATGGAATCCGGTAAGTCAGAAATGATTAAAACTTGGTCCAGAAGGTCAACTATTTTACCTTTTTTTGTCGGTTTTACATTTTCGGTTCATAACGGAAATAAGTTTATACCAGTTTCCGTAAGTGAAGAAATGGTTGGCAGAAAATTAGGAGAATTTGCACCGACTCGAACATTCTATGGTCATGGAGCAGATAAAAAAGTTAAAAGAAAATAAATTATATGGCACAAGTAAGTAAAAATTTTGCTACGGCAAAAGCTAAATCTATTAGGGTTAGTCCAAGAAAGTTAAATTTAGTTGCAGCTTCTATTAGAAATATGAAAGTTGCACAAGCGTTAGTGCAGTTAACTTTTTCACCAAAACGCATTGCACATGATGTAAAGAATTGTTTACATTCGGCAATTGCTAACGCTGAAAATAATTTAGGTTTAGATATAGATAGGTTAGTTATTACAAACGCCACGGTCGGTAAAGCTTTAGTGATGAAAAGAGTCATGCCGAGAGCTAAAGGGAGAGCAGCTCGAATTAATAAGTTTTTAAGTAATCTCTATATTACTGTTACAGAAAAAGAGGAGAATTAAAATGGGACAAAAAATTTGCCCACATGGTTTTAGAGTTGGACCAACATTAATTAAAGGATGGGATTCAGTATTATATGCTGAAAAACATTATAAAACTCTTTTTATACAAGATATAAGGATTCGGGAATTAATAAATAAAAATTGTAATCAAGCTCAAATTAGTAGGATACTTATCGAAAGGCCTTCTAATAAAAGTATTATAATTAATATCTATGCAAAAAAACCAAATATTATTATCGGTAAAAGCGGTAGTGATATTGATAAATTAAAAAAGACTGTAGAAAAAATGGCTTCTTTGAAAGAAGTTTATATTAATATTCATGAGGTAAGGAAATCTAATATCGATGCTCCTATAGTAGCACAAAATATTGCTTCGCAACTTGAAAAAAGAGTTTCTTTTAGGAAAGCAATGAAAACCGCTATTCAAGCTTCTTTTAAACAAGGCGGTCTTGGTATAAGGGTTAGTTGTTCGGGACGTCTTGGCGGAGCTGAAATTGCTAGAACGGAATGGTATAGAGAAGGGAGAGTCCCTTTGCATACCTTAAGAGCCGATATTGATTATTCAACGGCTGAAGCTATAACTACTTACGGAGTTATAGGCGTAAAGGTTTGGATTTATAAAGGTGAGTACACCGAAAATAAAAAATATAACTAATTTTAAAGTACAAAAATGTTAGCTCCGAAAAAACAAAAATTTAGAAAAGCTCATAAAGGACGAGTCACTTCAAAAGCAAAATCAGGTACTATGCTTGCTTTTGGTTCTTTTGGGTTAAAATCTATAGACGGTTGGCGAGTGACTGCGAGGCAAATAGAGGCAGCAAGGAAAGCCGCAACCAGATGTATGAAAAGACAAGGTAGATTATGGATAAAAATCTTTCCTGATTTACCTGTTTCTAAGAAACCTGCAGAGGTAAGAATGGGTAAAGGTAAAGGAACGCCGGAATTCTTTGCGGTAAGAGTCTCGCCCGGAAGAATTATGTTTGAAATTGAAGGAGTGGAAGAAAATATAGCCCTTAGAGCTTTAGAGCTTGCTAGTGCTAAACTACCGGTAAGAACAAAGATAGTGAGACGTTATGACTGATTTAAAATCCTTAAAAAAAGAGCTGGCTCCTAAAACTATGGAAGAGCTTAATAAAAATCTTATTGCTTTAAAAAAAGAATTGTTTAATTTGAGATTTCAGCAGACTTTAGGAGAATTAAAAAATACAAGTAGATTTTCTTTTGTTAAAAAGTCAATTGCACGTATTAAGACTGAATTAACCAAAAGATCTGAGAGCGAGGAATATTAAAATGCCAAAAAGAGTCTTACAAGGTGTTGTAGTAAGTGCAAAGGCGGATAAAACTGTTACCGTAAAAGTAGAACGTAAATTTAAACACCCTATTTATAAGAAATTCGTAAAAGTATCTAAAAAATATGCTGCTCACGATCCTGAAAATAAGTTTCAAGACGGAGATAAAGTTAATATAATAGAAAGTCGCCCTATCTCAAAAACAAAAACATGGATAGTATTGAATGATGAAGCATAGTAAAAGCGGTTGAGTTTGCGTATAAGACGCTTGTAGTAGCCTAAAGTAATTAGGTAAACGATGAGTAATAAGGTAGGTAAGTTAAAATCATTTTACTATAAAGGCTTTTAGGGCATTGCAAAATAAAGATAGATACCTTGGAAAATCTACGTCATTGCGAGGAAATTACGAAGTGATTGACGAAGCAATCTAGCTAAAAATTAGCAATTTTTTGTTATTTTTTATGGATTGCCACGCTCCTTACAGTCGCTCGCAATGACGATATCTATCTTTATTTTGCAATGCCGCTTTTAGTCTTTGACTTTATCGGATAGATTGTTTATTTTGTGTTTTGTAAAAAGTATTTAAGTGGAAGTAATTTATGATTCAGATGCAAAGCATCTTAGATGTTGCGGATAATTCCGGTGCTAAGAAAGTTATGTGTATTAAAGTTCTAGGAGGTTCGCATCATATGATAGCTAAGCTCGGTGATGTTATTGTAGTTTCAATTAAGGAAGCTATGCCCGGCGGTAAAGTTAAAAAAGGTGATGTATATAAAGGATTAATAGTTAGAACAAGAACAGGTGTTAGAAGGATCGACGGCAATACAATAAAATTTGATAAAAATGCAATAGTACTTCTAAATAAGCAGGGTGAACCTATAGGTACTAGAGTTTTTGGACCGGTAACTAGAGAGCTTAGAGCTAAAAAATTTGTTAGGATAATGTCACTTGCAGAGGAAGTATTATAAATGATTAAGTTGAAAGTTAAAAAAGGTGATGAAGTTGTTGTTATCACCGGCAAATACAAAGGGAAAAAGGGGAAGATATTAAAAGTTTTTCCTGAAGATAATAAAATTATTGTTTCCGGGGTAAATTTGGTGAAAAAACATACCAAACCAAGCCAAGTAAGTGAAGGAGGAATAATAACTAAAGAATTGCCTATACACATCTCAAATGTTGCTCATATCGATCCTAAAACCGGTGAATCTACAAAAGTAGGTTTTAAAATTTTAGAGGACGGTTCTAAAGTTAGAGTAGCAAAAAAATCAGGTGAGATTATCGGCAAGGAAGGTAAATAATGTTATTAAGATTTAAAGAGTTATATACTCAAGAAATTATAAAAAATTTGCAAAAAGAATTTTCTTATAAAAATAAACACGAAATACCGGAAATTAAAAAAATCGTTATAAATATGGGAGTAGGTGCCGCAGTAGCCGACTCTAAAGTAATGAATAACGTTGTTAATGACTTAACTTTAATTTCCGGACAGAAGCCTGTTGTAACTTTAGCCAGAAAATCTATAGCAACCTTTAAGCTTCGTGAAGGAATGAAGATAGGTTGTAAAGTAACTTTACGCAAAGACAGAATGTATGATTTTCTTGAAAGGTTGGTAATTGTAGCACTGCCGCGTGTTAAAGAGTTTCGAGGTTTTTCTTATAAAAGTTTTGACGGTAAAGGAAATTTTACTTTTGGGTTAAAAGAACAAATAGTCTTTCCCGAAATTAATTACGATAAAATTGATGTAATAAGGGGTATGGATATTACAATTGTTACTACGGCTAAAAACGATAAAGAAGGTAAATTGTTACTTTCGGGCTTTAATTTACCTTTTTATAATTAATTTTTAGGATATGTAGATGGCAAAATTAAGTTCTATAAAAAAAAATGAAAGAAGAAAAAAATTCTCACAAAGCTTATATAGTAAGCGTACTAAATTAAAAAATAAGATTTACGATAAAAATATTTCGTTAGAAGAACGTTTTTCATTAGTGATGACTCTTGCTCAATTACCAAGAAATTCAGCTGCTATTAGAGTAAGGAATAGATGCGAATTAACGGGAAGACCAAGAGGTGTGAGCAAAAAATTCGGTATTTCAAGAAATATGTTAAGAGTTTTAGCGGGCAAGGGTTTAGTACCCGGAGTAATTAAGGCAAGTTGGTAAGAATTAAGGGATATATATATGTCAATGACAGATAACGTAGCGGATATGCTAACTAGAATTAGGAATGCTTATAAAAGTAAATTAATGAGCGTTGCTTTTCCTGGTTCTAAAATGAAATGTGCAATTTTAGATGTATTGCAAAAAGAAGGTTATATAAAAGAATATAAGGTTACCCAAGAAAATAATATTAGCCATGTTGAAGTAGATTTGAAATATTCTAGTAAAGGTGAAGCCTCTATACGTGAAGTTCATAAGGTTTCAACGCCAGGAAGAAGAGTATATTCAGCCATCAAAGATTTGAAAGGATATTATAATAATATGGGAATTTATATTCTTTCTACTTCTCATGGAGTAATGTCGGATAGAGAAGCTCATATTCAAAATGTTGGCGGTGAAGTAATTTGTAAAGTGTTTTAAGGTAAAAAAATGTCACGTGTCGGAAAGTTACCAATTATTATACCGGAAGGGGTGAAAATTGGCTTAAACGGTTTAGAAGTAAATATATCCGGACCTAAAGGTAAATTATCAAAAGCTTTTAAAGGCAGTATAGAAATTTTGTTAGAAGATAATAAAATTTTAGTAAAACCGTTAGCTCAAAATAAAAATGCTCGCTCTATGTGGGGTACCGCAAGAAGTATAATATCTAGCATGGTTAAAGGGGTAAAGGAAGGCTTTAAATTAGAGCTGGAAATTAACGGCGTCGGTTATAGAGCTATGGTAAAAGGAGAATATTTAAATTTAATGCTTGCCAAAAGCCATAACACAAAAATTGAAATACCTAAAGATATTAAAGTTGATGTTCCTAAGCAAAATGTGATTATTTTGGAAGGGACGGATAAAGAAAAATTAGGTCAGTTTGCATCAATTATTATAAAACAAAGACCGCCTGAACCTTATAAAGGTAAAGGAATTAAATTTAAAGGTCAGTATATACCACGGAAAGAAGGCAAGAAAAATTAAAATTTAAGAGTTAAATATGCATAGTGCGAAACTTAAGTTTGAAAGAAGACAAAGTAGAGTAAGATATAAGATAGCCAAACTGTCTAATAGACATAGATTATCTATTTTTAAATCCGGAAGACATATATATGCTCAGTTAATTGATGATTCAAAATCAATAACGGTTGCTTCGGCTTCAACTTTAGACGAAAAAATTAAAAAATTAAAAAAGTCTAATTGTAATGTAGACAATGCTACTAAAATTGGTGAATTAATAGCTGAAAAAGCTATTTTGAAAGGAATAGAGGAAGTCGTATTTGATAGAGGGGGGTATAAATACCACGGTGTTATCAAAGCTCTCGCTGATGCGGCACGGAAAAAATTAAGATTTTAGGTTAAGGTTATTATAAATGTCTAAAGTTAAAAAAAATGAAGAAGCTTTAAGCGAAACTGTAGTTGATATAAATAGAGTTACTAAAGTAGTTAAAGGCGGACGAAGATTTTCTTTTGCTGCATGCGTAGTTGCAGGAGATCGAGCAGGTAAAGTAGGTTATGGTCACGGTAAAGCAAAAGAAGTGACTGAAGCCAGAGGAAAAGCAACTCAAGAAGCTAGGAAAAATTTGACTAAGATTCCTCTTTATCAAAATAGAACAATTCACCATGATGTTGTTGGGAAAAGTGGTGCCGCTAAAGTAATTTTAAGAAGAGCTAAAGCAGGTACCGGAGTTATTGCCGGCGGTGCTATGAGAGCAATTTTTGATTCTTTGGGAATTCATGATATTGTTGCTAAGTCGTTAGGTTCTAGTAATGTATACGCAATGATTGCAGCAACATTTGATGCATTAAGTAAACTTTCTTCGCCAAAAACTATCGGATTACGAAGAGACAAAAAAATAAATGAAGTATCGGTAAAAGCTACTGATCTTCAAGTTAGTGAATAATATCGTATTATAAATAACAATATTAAATAATATTTTAGGTTTTTTAAAAGCTTGAGGTGTATTAAGGAATTATGAGTAATAAAAAAGAAGAAAAATTAGCTGATATACAATTAAAAGTTACTCAAGTTAAAAGTAGCATAGGTCGTAAATATGATCAGAAACAAACGTTAATCGGACTCGGTCTAAATAAAATCGGTAGAGTTGTTATTCTTGATGCTACTAATTCAATTAAAGGTATGCTTAAAAAAGTTGAGCATTTATTAAAAATAGAAAATATCAATTAGAGTTTCAAAATGAAATTAAACGAATTATATAATAATTTTGGTTCTAAAAAAAATAGAAAAAGAGTCGGACGAGGCATCGGCAGCGGAAAAGGTAAAACTTGCGGCAGAGGTGTGAAAGGACAAAAATCTAGGTCAGGTGTGGCAATAAAAGGTTTTGAAGGCGGTCAGATGCCTATAATAAAAAGATTGCCGAAAAGAGGATTTAACTCTTTGTCTCCTAAAAAGTATAATATTGTAAATATTTATGATATCGAAGCTTTATTATTGGCCGGGCGTTTAAATGAAGCTGAAATAATTACTAAAGAAAAATTGGTAGAGGTCGGGTTAATTAAAAATAGTAATTTATTAGTTAAATTATTATCAGTTAGCACTGAAGGCTTCGCTGCCCCTTTATCATTTAAGTTAGATGCTTATTCTTCTAAAACCAAAGAATTGATTGAAAAAGCCGGCGGGCAAATATTATAACTTATGAATGCACATTCTTCAAAAAAGACCGGCAATGATCTTACTAATCGCATTATTTTTACTGTTTTAGTTCTTATAATATGTCGGTTTGGATCATTTATACCTATAGCGGGTATTGATTCGGTTGCTTTAAATAGTGTTGCTGAGCAGAATCAATCCGGTATACTTGGCATGTTTAATATGTTGTCAGGCGGTTCTTTAGGCAGGATGTCTATTTTCGCTTTAGCGGTTATGCCTTATATAACTGCGTCAATTATTATCCAATTGATGTCGGTAGCTTATAAACCTTTGGAAAATTTAAAAAAAGAAGGTGAAGCCGGAAAAAGAAAAGTTAATCAGTTATCAAGATATTTAACAGTTTTGCTAGCTTCTTTTCAAGCTTACGGAGTGGCCGTAAGTTTGGAATCTATAGTAACAAATACCGGACCGGTAGTGATTATACCGGGTCTTTTCTTCAAGGTTACCACAGTAATTACCTTAGCTGTCGGGACAATGTTTTTAATGTGGCTGGGTGAACAAATTACGCTTCGTGGGATAGGAAACGGCACTTCTTTAATTATATTTATAGGTATAATTTCAGGCGTGCCTAGTGCTATTATTAGTATGTTTGAATTATCTCGTAAAGGGGCTTTATCTCCATTAGTGGGGATAACTGTCTGTATAGGAGTAGTCATTTTAATAGCTATAATAATTTTTTTCGAGAAGGCTCAAAGAAAATTATTAGTGCAATATCCTAAACGGCAAGTAGGAAATAAGATTTATGGCGGAGAAGCAACCCATATGCCGCTTAAACTTAATACGGCAGGTGTAATCCCGCCGATATTTGCTAGTTCAATTTTATTATTTCCTGCGACACTTGCAAATTTCTCTACTAACAATTCAGAAATTATGGGGACATTGACATATTATTTGGGTCACGGAAAGCCTATTTATATTTTGTTGTATGTCGCTTTAATAATGTTTTTTAGCTTTTTTTATACGGCAATAGTATTTAACTCTGAAGAAACAGCCAATAATTTAAGAAAATACGGTGCTTATCTTCCTGGTAAAAGACCCGGAAAAAACACGGCAGAATATTTTGATTATATACTTACTAGGCTTACGGTTATAGGGGGGATATATTTAAGTTTAATATGTGTGATTCCTGAATTATTAATGAATAAATACGTTGTATCACTTTCTTTGGGAGGGACAAGTTTTTTAATTGTAGTTAATGTAGTACTTGATACATTCGCCCAAATTCAAACTTACTTATTTAGCAGTAGATACGAAGGACTAATGAAAAAGGTAAAATTAAAAAATTAAAAATGAGTTAGAAGTGATAATAGTTCTTATAGGTCCGCCTGGAGCCGGAAAAGGAACCCAAGGGAAAAAATTAGCCGAAAAAAGTCATTTACCTCATGTGTCTGTCGGCGATATATTTAGAACAATTATTATGTCCTCAAGTGAGGAGAGTAGGTTAATTAATAATTATATAAAGCAAGGAAAACTTATTCCTAATGAAATAGTAAATGGAATAGTTGAGAAATTTTTATCGTCGGATAAATATAAAAACGGTTATATATTAGATGGATATCCTCGCAATCTAGAACAAGCCGAATTTTTTAAAACTATTAGCAATCAAAAAATAAAAATTATTTACTTTGATATTTCTGATGAAATATTAATTAAAAGAATTTTAGGCAGATATAATTGTGCAAATTGCGGCAAGATATATAATAATTATTTTTTAAAGCCTAAGGTTGAAAATATTTGTGATGCTTGTGGCTCAAATGCGTTTGTTTGTAGGAAAGATGATAGTGAAGAAATTATAAAAAAAAGAATAGAAGAGTATAAAATTGAAACTTCTCCCTTGATAAATTATTATAAAGATAACGGTGAGTTTTATACAATAAATGCAAGTAAAAAAGAAGAAGAAATAGAAAGTGATTTATATAAAATACTAAAAATAAATTGACTTTATAAAAGTTTTTTATATTATTTTTTTAGTTGTTAGTGAAATTTTGGAGATTATTTGTGGCAAGGATTGCGAGCGTTAACATTCCCGATAATAAGCGTTTAGTAATAAGTTTAACATATATTTACGGTCTTGGAAATAGTATTGCAAAGGAAATTTGTAATAAAACAAAGATACCGGAAAGTAAAAAAGTTAAAGATCTTAATGATCAGGAACTTATTAGTTTACGTAATGTTATTGAAAAAGAATATAAAGTTGAAGGTGATTTAAGGCGAGAAGTTAACCTTAACATTAAAAAGAAAAAAGATATAAGGTGTTTTCAAGGGCTTAGGCATATACGCAAATTGCCGGTTCGGGGGCAAAATACTCATTCTAATGCTCGTACGAGAAAAGGAAAAGCCGTGGCAATTGCCGGTAAGAAAAAAGCCGTAAAATAATAGAGTAGAATATAAAGATGAGTCAAACTAAAGTTAAGAAAAAAAAGAAGACTATTACCCTTGGTGTTGTGCATATACAAGCAACATTTAATAATACTATTGTTACGTTTACTGATGTTCAAGGTAATGCAATATCTTCATCATCCGCAGGAAGAAACGGATTTAAAGGTGCTAGAAAAGCGACCCCTTACGCTGCTCAGATAACTGCAGATAAAGCTTCTGAAGAAGCAAAAGAATATGGGCTTAAAACTGTTTCTATTAGAATTCAAGGACCAGGTGCTCAACGTGAATCGGCGATGCGTGCAGTATTTGGGCAAAATTTTGTAATTACATCAATTCTAGATGTTTCAGCCATTGCACATAATGGAGTAAGGCCGCCAAAAAGAAGAAGAGTATAAGGAAGACATAGATATAGGTATAGAATGTTATCGCTAAGTAAAAATTGGAACTCTTTAATAAAGCCGCATAAGGTAGCTTATCAAAGCTCTCCTGAAACTAACAATATCGCAAAAATTATAGTCGAACCATTAGAAAGAAGCTTTGGTTTAACATTAGGTAATGCTATGAGAAGGGTTTTACTTTCTTCTCTACAAGGAGCAGCCGTAACGTCTATAAAAATCCCCGGGATAGTGCATGAATTTTCTTCTATTCCCGGGATAAAAGAAGACTTAGTTGAGATAGTTTTAAATATTAAATCTATAGCAATAAAAATGCATGTTGCAGATAAAAAAATTGTTAAGTTAAAAGCTTCAGGACCTTGTGTAGTGACTGCTGGCATGATCGAAACCGGTCATGATGTAGAGATATTAAATCCGGAACATGTAATTTGCAACTTGGCTAAAGGTAAGCAGCTCGAGATGGAGTTAACTTGTAGAATAGGAAAAGGGTATGTGCCTAACACAAGTAATAGTGAAAATAACTTACCTATCGGAGAAATTGCTATAGATGCTTTATTTAGTCCGGTAAAAAGAGTTACCTATAGAGTTGAAAATACTAGGGTTGGTCAGGTTACCGATTATGATAAATTAATTATGATGGTGGAAACTAACGGAGATATTTCTCCGGAAATGGCTATCGGTTTAGCCGCTCGTATTTTACAAGAACAATTGCAACCATTTATTTCTTTTGAAGAACAAGAGGAAGTTAAACAAGATAAAACAGAATCCTTGCCTTTCTCTCCTTATTTACTTAAAAAAGTTGACGAATTGGAGTTATCTGTTCGATCTGCGAATTGTTTAAGGAATGAAAATATAGTTTATCTTGGTGATCTTGTTAAAAAAACTGAAGCTGAAATGTTAAGAACTCCAAATTTCGGCAGAAAATCTTTAAATGAAATTAAAGAGATATTAGCAAAATTCAGTTTAAAATTCGGTATGGATTTACCTGACTGGCCACCGGAAAATATACAAGAATTATCTAAGCGTTACGAAGATTTCTATTAATTTAAGGATATATAAAAAAGATGCGGCATAAAATTAAAGGTAGAAAGCTTAATAGAACTAGTAGTCATCGGCAAGCAATGTTTGCTAATATGGCTGTAGCACTTGTTATGCATGAGCAAATACAAACGACGCTGCCAAAAGCTAAGGAATTACGACCTTATGTGGAAGCTTTAGTAACTAAAGCTAGAAATACTAATTTGGCAACCAGAAGAAGTGTATTAGCTAAGATAAAAGATAAGGTTGCGGTAGAAAAGTTAATTAACGTCTTAGGAAAAAGATACAGTAATAGACCGGGCGGCTATACTAGAATAATAAAAGCCGGTTTTCGTTACGGTGATTTAGCTCCTCTAGCGTATATTGAATTTGTTGATAGGGATGTGAATGCCAAAGGAAGCACAAATCATAATATTGATACTCAAAAAGATATTAAAAATAAGTAATAAATCTGTATAAGGGAAAATAATGGCTAATCATTCTTCAGCAAAAAAAGCTGCAAGGCAAACCATAAAGAAAACGTTGGTTAATAAAAAAAGATCAAGTGCAATAAAGACTTATATTAAAAAAGTTTTGCACGAAATTAATAATGGATCAAAAGATAATGCTAATCTTGCTTTGATTACAGCCCAATCTAAAATAATGAAAGGGGTGAAGAAAAACATTATTAAATTGAATACCGCCTCACGAAAAATTAGTCAATTATCTCAAAAAATTAAACAAATGGTTAAAGAAGAAGCATAGTTTCGGATTCGCTTTTTTTTAAGTGTTCCCAGAGCTTAATTTGTTGAAAATTTAATTCTCAAAATTTAGCTTGATTATTTTCCAAAATTAGTGCATATTTTGCTCGTAGAATGTGGGCGATTAGCTCAGTTGGTAGAGTATCTCGTTTACACCGAGAGTGTCGGCAGTTCGAGCCTGTCATCGCCCACCATTAATATAAAAAATTTTAGTGTTTAGGTTTAACTATATGAAAAGTTATTTTAAAAAAACTTTATTTGTTTTTGCGGGGCTTCTATTTATAGGCGGAGGTTTCTTTTTCGGTCAGCCGGGAAAGGTTGACGCAGCTTCTAAAGAAGAAAAGAAAAAATTTGGTAACTGGTCTTTGAATTGTAGTGTTGACGATAAGAAAAAGCAAATTTGTTTTTTATCACAGCAGATTAATAATACTATTAAAGGTAAAGAGCAAGAAGTTTTAGCTCTGTATCAAGTCGGTAATTTTGGTCAAGAAAAAGAAGTAAAAATAGTTGAAACATTACCGGCAAATATTCTAATTGCTCCCGGTACTTCAATTATTAGCGGGACACAATTAATAGCACCCGGTAAATACGTTAATTGTACCTTAGGTAATTGTCAGGCTGTGGCTTCAATTTCTCAAAGTGATTTGAAAACTATTTTGTCAAGTGATAATAACTTCGTGGGAATAATGACGGCGGAAGGTAAGCAAGTAAATTTTCCACTTTCTAAAGAGGGTTTAGAAGAAGGGTTGAAAGCTTTAAAAATAAAAATTAATTAAGTTTAGAGTTCTAAATTTAATTTTAAAATAGCAAAAATAAAAAGTGAGGAAAATTATTTTTCTCACTTTTTTTTATGAGCATCGTCAAATTAAGTGAGTATGTCATCTGCGGGTCATCCTGCGACTTGATCAGCGTTGTTGTATGGCTCTAAAAAAGTATAGTATGTCATTCTAGCTAAAGGCGGGAATCCAGAGAATATATATAGTAAATTTTTATATAATTTTGCTTATTTTAAGTGTTTTTTCTAGATTCCTGCTTTCGCAGGAATGACATATAGCACTTTTTTTGATCCATGCAACAACGCCGCAACTGAAAGGAGTGCGGCAATCTAGAAAAATAATAGTCATCCTGAATTTATTTCAGGATCTACTACAAGAGATGTGCAAAACTTGTTCAGCATGACAAAAGATTGCCGCGTCGGTGCTACGTACCTCCTCGCAATAACGAGGTAAGATCGAGCCATGCAACAACGCTGATGAATAAGAAAAAGAGAAGGTTAATGAGGGATATTATTTGTTACCAAATGAAGATACTAACTTATTAATTAATGATTCCACATTAATGGCCGGTTGAGTATATTTTATTTGATCATTGGCGGCAAGGTTTTCGTCTTCGCTACCGGGAGTGATAGAAATATATTTCCCGCCTAGTAATCCGCTAGTAACCACTGATGCTCTTGAATCTTTAGGCAATTTTACATCATCATTTATACTTAAATATACTAGGGCAAAAAAACTATTCGGGTCTAAGGTAATTGCTTTTACCACACCTATTTTTATACCGGCGACCATTACGTCGCTTCCCGTAGCTATCCCCTCGACGCTTTGAAAGCTGGCGGTTACTTGATATCCGTTAGAGTTATTTGAAGAGCTGCCGGTTTTATAGGCAAAAGTTAAAAATAATACCGCAATAATTAGTACCGTAAAACCGACTATAGTTTCTATAATATTTTGCTTCATTGTTTTAATTCGTTATTTTGTATTTAAAATATTTATTATGGCTTCCATCTATTATAGTTAGAATTTACTATTTTATCCTCGGCAGTATTAAGTAGATGATTTTTTTGCCATGGAAAGTTATTAATATGCGGCACTTCATTAATCATATGATGTAACCAAGCATGCCACATAGGAGGAATTTTTGCAGGTTCACTTTCTCCTTTATAAACGATAAATCTTTTATTACGTCCTAGATAATCAAGCTTTTTGCTTTGATAATATTTATTAAAAAGTGCATCTTCTCCAACTTTTTTATAAAAAAAAGCAATAAAAAAACTATTCATCCTTGAATTATTCATTTTGGGCATTTGAGCATCTTTATAGCTAGTTCTTTTCCTTTTACGGCTAACTTATCGGCGATAATATTACCTTGATTATCGGCATGACCTTTTACCCATTTCCAGATAATAGTATGCTTCCCGAGTTCGGCGTACAGATTTTGCCATAAATCGGCATTTTTAACTAGTTCATTGTTGTTTTTGTACCAGTTATTTTTTATCCATTTATAAATCCATTCGGTAATTCCTTGCTGGAGATATTTACTATCGGTATGGATTTCAACAAAACATGATTTTTTCAACGACTTTAATGCTTCAATTGCGGCTTTCATCTCCATACGATTATTAGTTGTATGTAACTCATAACCGGTTATTTCTTTATTAAGACCGTTAAATTGTAGTAAAGCTCCCCATCCTCCGGGTCCGGGGTTGCCTGAGCAAGCACCATCGGTGTAGATAATTACGTATGGTTTATCTTCTGTCAATATTTTAAAAGGTTTAGTTACTTTGGCTTAGAGGGTTTAGATTTTGAAGAATTTCGAAATTTATCTAAAATTATTACATTCGGTGATAAATTAGTTTCGTCCTCATCTTTATTTTTTTCTTCTAAAAGTTGTTTTTTAATTTTTAACATTTCGTTTTGAGAATTATTATATGAATTTAGCTGCTGGTTAAATGTTAAACTATAATTATTATTAGAATCAACAAAGCTAATAAGCGAATTAAACGGTATATAAATTGCCTCTTTTATCCCGTCAAAACTAACCGTTAAAGAAAATCCTTCATCTTTTACTATCAAATTTTCAAATTGATGTTGCAAAACTATCGTTATTTCTTTCGGATAGACTTCTCTTATTTTAAGCGGCAGTACTACTAACGGGTTATCGGTTCTATATGAGATATATATTAGTTGATCCCAATACAAATTTTCGCTTTGAATCCTTGTAAGAATTTTTTTTACGAATTCTAACATAGATTCATTAAGAAATTTTTGATATTGAATATTCATATTGCAAATTAAGAATTTAAATAATATACATTATTAGCAAAACCAAAAGTCGGCATTGCGAGGAAGCATTAGCGTTGTTGTTTGGCTCGAAAATTAATAAAAACCCCGTCATTGCGAGGAGGTACGTAGTACCGACGTGGCAACCTAGGAAAAAAATGACAAAAAGCACTATGAAATTTATTATTTTCTAGATTGCCACGCTCCTTTTAGTCGCTCGCAATGACGTTTGGGGTATCCATGCAACAATGCCGACTTGATCACGGCATCCAGTCTTTTTATTAAGGTTTTTTCTGGATACCGTGGTCAAGCCACGGTATGACACCATACCAGTATATGGGGCTTTTTCTGTTGCCCGGTAAAACCCCCAACCGCGCAAGTTTAAGCTACAGCTAAAGCTGGGCTACCTGCGAAACGTTTATTATCATTTGCGTTTCTTTTGTTTGATCCATAGACTAAAAGTCCGGCGGAATCATCCCGAGTAAAAGCAATTTTTTTATTAAGCACGTCGATCCTATTTCGCCCCCCTAAAATACTGCTTATCTTTTAAAAATTGCTCTTTCATTTTATCAAGGATTCGCATACTCACGTACTAAGTGTACGCTCCGTGTGCTCACCTATCAAAATAAAATTCAATTTTTAAAATACAAACAGTATTTGCATCATATGTTATCCCTGGTGGAAGCGCCGGGTACCGCCCCCGGGTCCGCAACTTCTATTCTAAACTACGTTTATTACTATAGCTATTACTAGCCTTACTATTATGCCTTAATTTAAATAAAATGTAAAGTTTACTTTTAAGAATCCTAGATTTATGTTTGAAATACTTTTATACTTAAACACGTCATTATAATTAACAATATTTTATGCTAACAAAAATCGGAATTATAGCCGGAAAAGGTGCTCTTCCCTATTTAACAGCCAATAATTATACCAAACAGGGCGGTAAATGCTATATAGCTGCTATTAAAGGTGAAGCTGATACGGATTTGATTAAAGATTTTGAATATAAGGTTTTTAAAATCGGCATGGTCGGCGAGGTTATTCACTACTTTAAAAAACATAACGTGCAAAATTTAATTTTTATTGGCGGAGTTAATAGACCGAATTTTAGTAATCTAGCTGTGGATAGAATAGGCGGCTTATTACTTTTTAGAATAATTGGACAAAAAATTTTGGGAGACGATAAAGTATTAAGAATAATCGCAAATTTTTTTGAAGGTTATGGTTTTAAGGTAATTTCAAATAATGACATATATAAAAATCAAAAGTATTATGTCTACAATACTACCAATACCCTCCCTTCTGATTCAGATGAACGAGATATTGAGCTTGGAATAAAATTATTAAACCATTTAAGCAAGCTGGATGTCGGGCAATCGGTTATAATTGAGGATAAATATGTGCTAGGTATTGAAGCCGCCGAAGGAACCGACAATTTAATAATTAGATGTGCTTCTTTACGCAAAAAACCTAAAGGCGGAGTGTTGGTAAAAATACCGAAATTAGGTCAAGATATTAGGTTAGATATACCGGCGATCGGTCCTGATACTATACTAAATCTTGCTAAATATAATTATAACGGTATAGCAATCAAAGCAAATGACGTAATTATAGTCGAGCAAGAACTAACCGTAAAACTTGCTAATGAACGTAAAATTTTTATGGTAAAATGTTAGCGATAGGCATCACGGGTAGTTACGCATCGGGAAAAACAGTTGTTTTAGATTACTTAGCAAGTAAGGGGTATAAAACTTTTTCCGCCGATGAATGTGTAAAAAATTTGTATAAAAACATAGAAATACAAAACCAAATTTTAAAATTATTGCCTAGTTTAAAAATATTTGATCGAATAGAAATTAGTGAATTAATTTATAATGACGATAAAGCTCGCCAAAAATTACAGGATTTTGTTTATCCGCTTTTAATAAAAGAATTAATCTTTTTTAAACAACAAAATAAAATTGCTGAATTTATATTTGCAGAAATTCCGCTACTTTTTGAAGCCAATTTTAAAATATATTTTGATTTCGTAGTAACAATATTTTGCTCGGAAGAAACAAGAATAAAGCGTGCAATCGGTCGCCCGTCATTTGACCCGCAAATTTATAAAAAAATAGAAAAAATCCAATTATCTCAGGAAGATAAAATAGCAAGAGCAGATTTTGCTATAAATAGTGACTGTGATATGTTAAAGTTAGAAAAACAAATAATGCAATTAATAAAGAAATTAGAGTGTCACAAGTAAGAGAAGTAATTTTAGATACCGAAACTACAGGGTTAGAGCCACGAGACGGTCATAGGATCGTAGAAATCGGTGCTATCGAAATGATCAATAAAGTATTAACCGGCAAGCATTTTCATTTTTATATCAATCCTGAACGTAACATGCCGACGGAAGCGTATAGGATACACGGCATATCAGGTGAATTTCTTAAAGACAAACCTATTTTTCAAGATATTGCCGATGATTTTTTAGAATTTATAGCAGATAGCAAACTTGTTATTCACAATGCACCTTTTGATATTAAATTTATTAATCACGAATTATCTTTTCTCAAAAAATCCACAGTTAAGCCTTTAGAGCTTTCAAGTGCTATCGACACCCTAATTATGGCAAGAAATATGTTTCCGGGAAAAGGTGCTAGTCTTGATGCCTTATGTAAGAGATTTAAAGTTGATAATTCTTCTCGTCAATTACACGGTGCTTTGAAAGATGCGGCTTTACTTGCCGAGGTATATGTCGAATTAACAGGAGGCAGGCAAGCCGCCTTCAATCTCACTAAAGAGATATCTACAACAGATAGGTTAGTAGTGAGCCCACTGAGCCATTCGGCAAGCCGTACTAAAATAGTTGCACCCACTAAGGAAGAATTAAAAAAACATAAAGATTTTTTAGCTACAATTCTTTCTGCCGCTGCTGCTTCGTAGTAATTTACTCTTCAAGGTAAAATTATAATTCCTTAGGTTCTGTGGCGTGGCTCGATCTTACCTCGTCATTGCGAGGAGGCATTGTTGCGTGGATCAAATTTTTGGTGTCATACCAGCGAAAGCTGGTATCTAACTTACTAATTTTGTTATATTGTTAAGTGAGATTCCCGCCTTTGCGGGAATGACACAAAGTGTAAAACCGAGCCATGCAACAAAGCCGACTTGACCACGGTATCCAGAAAAATAAAGCCATATAGACTTATTTTAGAGCCTTTTTATGACATTATAGACTGGATTCCGTGGTCGTAGCCACGGAATGACAGAATTTTTACCTCTTTATTTAAACGTTCATACAATGTAGGTACAAGCCACGGTATGATATTGAAACCATTTAATTAGCTTCCGGATTTTCTTCTTCTTTATTTTCTCCAAATTTCAGCTCAAGCAAATTAATTGAACCGATATTTATTCCTTTATCAGAAAATTCTATATCAAATTTTGCTTTTTCAATTTTATTATACGGTATATTTGCTTCAGCTACCGTATCAGGATTTATAACGGGATGCTCTGAAGCTAAAGATTCTGAAGAAGTCGTAGTAACGGCTTTGGCTATAATTGCTTTAATAATTTTTTTGGAAAAAATAATATTATTTGGTACTAACTTATCAATAATAGTGTGATAATTTTCAAGTTCTAAGGATAGCTTGCCCTCCGGTAGTCTACCGGTAAAAAACTGCATCCCTCCTTTTAAATCAATTTTTGCATCATTATCGCAAGTAAAAATAAGGCGTTCTATAGTAAAATTACTTAAAGTAGTTGCTTCATTATTATCCTGAACAAATTTTAAAGAGGTAGCTAAATCTAAACTAGCATTTTTAAAATTAAGATGATTTTCCGGCGAATCATAATCTACGTTAAGTAATAAAAAGATATTCTCACCTTCTAAATTATTTGTTTTTCTTAATAAAAAACCTAAATTTTTAATATTAAAAATTTCTTGGTCTTGACCTTGATCTTGCTTAAATACCGATAATAGCTTATTACTTAATTGAATAGATTTAGTAATAGATTTTAAATCATCATCTTTAGCCATTTTATATAAAGGCTTATTCAGTTTGACTATGCCTTTTATATCTTCATCGCCACGCACTAAATAATCTAATGATTTATCGCCGTAATTCTCAATTTTCTTTATATAAGGACCTAAATCAATAGTCGCTTTTTTAACGCTAAAATCGACGGTTAAAGTAATATTATTACCGGAGAATTCCTTAGAATTTACATGATCGATAAGCTTTACTTTCGGCTGCGTTATAAGTATTTTCCAATTGAAGGGATAGCCGGAAATTTTAATATTCTCATAAGATATTTTAATATTATCCGACTCGGAATTTTTAATTAAATTTACCACATTATCCTTTATGGTATAGGCAATCGCAAACCATGTTACGGTAAAAATTAAAAAGGTAAAAAGAAGAGCTTTACGTATCACGGCTTAAATCCATTATAATTTGATATTACGGGTAGCAGAAGGAAGACGAACTTTTATACCGTCAAGTTCCTCGGTTATAATAATCTGACACCCTAATCTAGAAGTATCCGTAAGACCAAACGCTAAGTCAAGCATATCTTCTTCTGCTTCGGAAGGTTTTTTTAATTTGTGGTAAAATTCTTCATCAAGGATAACGTGGCAAGTAGCACATGCTAAGGAACCTTCACAAGCACCTTCAAGGTCAATGCTGTTTTGATGAGCAATTTCCAGGATTGAAAGCCCGAGCGGTGCTTCTATTATTTTTTCTGCTCCGCTATTATCTATAATAAAAATTACTTTTGGCATTATTTATGATTCCTTTTTTATATTTGTTGTTGTCATGCTGAACAAGCGTTATTGCATGGCTCATAATTTACCGTATTATGGTTATTATAAATATGGTGTCATACCGTGGCTTGACCCTGCGTTGTACGAACGTTTAAATTAAAGAGGTAAAATTCTGTCATTCCGTGGCTACGACCACGGAATCCAGTTTTATAACGTCATAAAAAGGCTCTAAAATAAGTCTAATATGGCTTTATTTTTCTGGATGCCGTGATCAAGTCACGGCATGACACAGCCTTTTCTTTAACGTTCGTACAACACAGGGCTTGACCACGGTATCCAGAACTTAATAAAAAGACCGGATGCCGTGATCGAGGAACTAGAATGACACAGCCTTTTCCTTAACGTTCGTACAGTACTAATGACATACTGGCTTTAATATTCCAACCTTTTAACGAAAGCTGAGCCTTTGTGCAATAAAATCTTTGGCTATAAATTCAAAATTTTTAGTTAATTTTATAATTAACTCACGATTTCTTAATGTTATTGCTTCCTTTAAACCCTTTATTGCTCGGTATATTTCTTGCTTTTCATTTTCCGAACGCAAATTAGGTAACTCTTTCATAGCATTTTCTACGCTAAAAATCAAAGATTCCGTATTAATTATCGTTTCTTGTAATAACCTGGTAGTATAATCGTTTGCAGCATTTTTATAGGCATTTTCTAATGATTTAGTAATTTCTTCTTCATTTAAACCGTGAGTCGGTTTTACCTCTATAGCGTGCGACTTGCCGCTAGTTTTTTCAAATGCCGAAACCGATAATATCCCGTCGGCATCGATAGCAAAAGTTACCTCTACACGAATGCCGCCCGCCTTCATGATCGGCAAATTAGTTAACTCAAATCTAGCAAGCGAGCGGCAATCTGCTACCGTTTCTCTCTCTCCTTGTAAAATATGAAATTGAATGCCGGTTTGATTATCGGCATAACTAGTGAATTCTTTAGTTACCGAGATAGGTAATGGGCTATTTCGTAGGATAATTTTTTCAACTAAGCCGCCGTATAACTCCATGCCGAGCGACAGAGGTACGACGTCAATTAATAAAGAATTGATATTTGGCGAAGTTAAATTTTCTGCCCGCAAAGCTGCACCGAATACTACGGCTTTATCGGGATCAATATCAGAAAAAATCCTAGTTGCAAATGATTCTTTTAATCTATTAGTAATTAACGGAATGCGAGTCGTGCCGCCTACTAAAATAATCCCGTCAATATTGGGGTTTTTCGCTTCTAGTAAAGTATCTTTTACTATAGTAATTGTTCTCTCTATTAACGGAAAAATTAATTGCTCAAAAGTTTGCTTATTTAATGATAGATATCCCTCTTTAAAATCATTTTGATAAGACAGTATTTCCTTAGCCTCTTTTGCTGCCTTCAAGATTTGCACCGAATATGGTACATTAAATTTATTACAAAAATATTCAGCAATTAAATTATCGATATCGTCACCGCCGAGCATATTATCACCGCCGGTAGCAATAACCTGAAAAATACCTTCCTGCATATTAAGAATCGATACGTCAAAAGTCCCTCCTCCCAAATCATATATAAGATAGCAGCCACTTTGTTTTTTATTTAGTCCGTAAGCATAAGCGGCAGCGGTCGGCTCGGGGATTAATCTAAGAACTTCTAAACCGGCTATTTTAGCAGCCCACATAATTTCGCCTCTTGCCGCATTGTTAAAATGTGCAGGGACGGTTATTACGGCTTTGGTAATTTCAGTCATTAATTCTTTTTCTGCTTGCTGTTTTAAATATATAAAGATTTTGGCAGCAAGTTCCGTAATACTCATTACCTCACTGGCAAAGCTTAGTTTAAGCTCCTTGCTATTCACCTCAATATAATCTTTAATCAGCGAGAAAAGCACCGCATTATTTAATATTTCTGCAAATGATTTTCCGAATAATCTTTTAATTGAGCGAATCCCCTTATTACTGCCTATAATAAAATTTTCATCTTTAAACTCTATAGTGGACGGGATTAGCTCCTGATTATTTGCGGTTTTGATAATTTTGGTTATTCCACCGTTTGAAACGGCAATTAACGAATTAGTCGTACCGAAATCAATACCGACGGCGATTTGTTGACCATTCTCGTGAATCGGCAAGCCCGGTTCTTGAATCTCTATTATTTGCATAATTTCATTTTATCTTGAAGATTAGTAAGTAAAGTTTTAAAATATTTAAGCTTGATAGTTATATCACTTGCTTCCTTTAAATTTTGTTTGTGAAAAGCTTTAATTAAATGCTCAATTTCGCTAGTTTGCATTAATTTGTATTTATTATATATTTTTTCTAAATCGGTAAATTTTTCCGTATTTTCTATAATTTCTAGCTCATCCCAAAACATACTTAACTCCGAGCTACTTAGCTTTTTGCGTGCCTCTTCGTCATTTAAATCTATATTATTTAAACTAAGTAGATATTCCGCACGCTTCAACTCATCTTTAAGCGTCCCGTAAGCCTTATTTAGTTCCATAGAAATAACTAGATTTTGTTGTTTTTCTTGTGCTTCTCTTGCTCTATCGGGATGGTATTTTGCTTGCATGGCAAAATATTGCTTTTCTAATATTTTTAAATCAATATCATAAGTTTTTTCGATGCCTAGCAATTCAAAGTAATTTTGCATTTTTTCACTTTATTTTTGTATATTATACATTAAAAACTAAAAAGAAACAATTATGGAAAAAGACATACTGCAGTTCGAGAAAAAATATAACCCGCTCATCATAGCAGGGGTAGACGAAGCGGGTAGAGGACCACTAGCAGGACCGGTAGTAGCTAGTGCGGTAATAATCGATCAAACAAATATTATCGCCGGTATTAAAGATTCCAAAAAACTTAGTTTTAACAAAAGAGAATTTTTATACAAACAAATTACCGAGAATTATATTTGGGCAGCCGCTATAATATCCCATCTAGAGATAGACGAAATTAATATTCTTGAAGCTACCAAAAAAGCTTGCATAGCGGCAGTCGAAAAACTTGATACTAGTCCCGATATAGTATTAGTTGACGGTAATATGAAATTTTTTGATGAACGATTTATTAGTATTATTGACGGTGATAATTTATCCCTATCAATTTCCGCCGCCTCCATTATTGCAAAAGTAACCAGAGACCGTTTAATGCTTGAATACAGCACCGAGTTTCCGGAATATAATTGGCATAAAAATTTCGGCTACGGCACTAAAGAGCATATAAACGCTATAAATTTATACGGTCAGTCGCCGTATCATCGCAGAAGTTTTAAAGTGAAAATATCTACTAACCCCGGTTTAGGATAAGATTTTTAAAAAATCTTATCCTAATAAAGTTATCGGATTATATAAATCATCTGGACAAATACAGATTAATCAATTATAAGAATTTAAACCATACCTTATATATACGTGAAGTATTTCGAGAATTAGATTTTATTTTGATGGGTGAACACGCACAGCATACTTAGAGTGGTGTTGTTGCGTGGATACCCCAACGTTATTGCGAGCGACTAAAAGGAGCGTGGCAATCTAGCTATTTTTTCCTAGATTGCCACGTCGGTACTACGTACCTCCTCGCAATGACGAGGTAAGTTTGATCCATGCAATAACGCTACTTAGAGTAGGTGAACACAGGCGAATCCAGAAAATTCGCTTGTATCAAGCGATCGAGATGACACTGTATAATGGCCGAATAGCTCAGTTGGTAGAGCAAAGGACTGAAAATCCTTGTGTCGCTGGTTCAATTCCGGCTTCGGCCACCACTTCTATATTAAATGCTTGCTTAGGTTTTTTATGGTATATAGTAACTTTTATAAAAATCTAGGTCCTCATAAATTATCGGCAATTATTGAATTTTTACATGATACTATAGAAGTTCCTATAGGTAATTATGAAGACATAATTATTGACGATATAAAAACCATCGAAGAAGCTTTCCCCTGTGATATTACTTTTTTAAGTAACCCTAAATATGCAAGTTTATTAAAAGATACTAAAGCCGCTGCTGCAATAATTCCTAAAGATTTTGCTGAAGACGTCAATGCTCAAACTATTTTATTAAAGGCTCAAAATTCATATTTTGCTTACGGCAAGTTAATTGATTTTTTTTATAGCCCGGTAAAATCTTATCAGCCGAAAATAGTGAAATCAGCATATGTGGCAGATTCGGCAGTTATCGGTAAAAATTGTTATATAGGTCATAATGTTGTTATTGAAGATAATGTTGTTATAGGCGATAATAGCGTTATAGAAGCCGGAACTTTTATAGGTGCCGGCGTAATAATCGGTAAGAACGCTTTAATATACTCAAACGTTTCGATAACTTATAGCATTATCAAGGATGATGCGGTAATTTTGTCGGGTGCTCGAATCGGTCAAGACGGCTTCGGCTTTGCTACCGAGAAGGGGACACATTATAAAATATTTCATACCGGTATAGTTAGAATCGGTAATAATGTTGAGATAGGTGCAAATACCACTATTGACAGAGGTTCAATAAGCGATACGATAATAGAAGATTTATGCCGTATAGATAATTTGGTACAGATCGGGCATAGCGTAAAAATAGGCAAAGGATCAATTATTGTAGCACAAGTAGGAATAGCCGGCAGTAGCGTAATCGGTCAATATTGTGTTCTCGGCGGTCAAGTCGGTGTAGCCGGTCACTTAACGATAGGCGATAAGGTGCAAATAGCGGGGCAGGGCGGCGTAATTCAAAATATAGAATCAGGACGCATTGTCGGCGGAACTCCAACGGTATCACTTAGAGATTGGCATAAACAGTCAATAATTATGAAACAATTAGTAAAAGAGAGAAGTAAATAAATGACTATTGAGATTGTCGAAATTATGTCGATGCTGCCGCATCGCTATCCTTTCTTGTTGATTGATAAGGTATTAGAGTTTGAACTTGGTAAGTCGATTAGCGGCATAAAAAACGTTACTTTTAATGAACCGCAATTTATGGGGCATTTTCCGGAAAAACCTGTTATGCCCGGGGTTTTAATAATTGAAGCAATGGCACAGCTGGCAGCTATTTTGGTAGCAAAATCTTTAGATTCGACTGAAGATAAAGAAGTTTTTTTAATGTCTATTGAAGATTCGAAATTTCGGAAAATTGTCCAGCCGGGCGATACTATGCATATTTATGCTCAAATCGACCAGCAAAGAGGACCGGTGTGGAAATTTTATAGTAAAGTTATGGTTGATGGTGTGCTAGCTGCCGAAAGTAAATTTACTGCGACGGTTAGAATTCGTGTTTAAAATAGGAAGTAATAGTGGCAACATCTAATATACATCATACTGCAATAATAGATCAAAATGCCTCTATCGGTAAGAATGTAAAGATTGGTCCTTATTGTATTGTCGGTCCGCAAGTAGTACTTGGCGATAACGTAGAATTAAAATCTCATATAGTGATTGAAGGGATAACTAAAATCGGTGCAAATACGGTTATTTATCCTTTTGCTTCTCTCGGTCAGCCCCCGCAAATTTTAAAATATGCTCAAGAAAAATCCGAAACAATTATAGGTGCTAACAATACCATTCGTGAATATGTAACTATCCAAGCGGGCAGTAAGGACGGGGGAATGGTAACGATTATAGGCGATAATTGCTTGTTTATGGTCGGTGTTCATATAGGTCATGATTGCCGAGTCGGTAATAATGTGATATTTGCCAATTACGTAAGTTTAGGCGGGCATGTCAAAGTCGGTGATTACGCAATAATCGGCGGGCTTTCTGCAGTTCTGCAATATGTACGAATCGGTACGCATTCAATGATCGGCGGGATATCGGCAGTAGTTGAAGATTTAATACCTTTCGGGCTTGCTACTAGCGAAAGAGCAAAGCTTGAAGGTATGAATTTGGTAGGAATGAATAGGCGAGGTTTTGACAAAACAGAAACTTTAAATGCTATAAAAGCACTTGAAGAAATTTTTTCCGGCAAAGGAATATTTACCGATAGAGTTAAAAAAACCTCAGAAAAATACAAAGATAACTCCATTGTGCAGCAAATTATTGAGTTTATTAATCAAGATACCGCCAGAGCCTTTTGTTTTCCTAGGAAGAATAATAAATAAAATCCAAAATAATACTGGACAAAGTGTCGCTTTTGTGCGACAATATTATTATATGTAAATTTTATTAATACTATAATGCAAAAAATTAAAGAAATACAATTTTTTGTAACAAAAAACGGTAAGTGTTATATTAAGACTTGGCTACAAAAACTGGATATTCAATTACGAGAGAGAATTATTACCAGATTGGTTAGATTAGAATATGGGGTATATGGTGATTACAAACATATAAAAGCAAACTTATATGAGCTGCGTTTTTTCTTTGGAAAAGGATATAGAATATATTTTATTGAAAAAGATAATAAAATTATTTTCTTATTAAACGGAGGAGATAAAGATACTCAAACAAAAGATATTAAAAAAGCTCAAGAAATAATGGAAGAAATTTATTAGGGATGAGATTCTATATGGAAAAATTTACAAATTATTTAAGAGAACAATTACAGAATGAAGAAGAAGTAGTGGCATATGTAAATGCTGCATTGGAGCAATATTTTTTAGATCATAACAAAGAATTATTTTTTGCTACTTTAAAAGAAGCTATTATTGCAAGAGGAGGAGTAACAAAAATAGCTAAAGAGGTGAGTATTAATAGACAGCATATATATAAAATGCTATCTCCTAAAGGAAATCCCAGTTTTGATAATGTTGGTTCTTTATTAAATATTTTGGGTCTTCAGCTGAAAGTTGAGAGCTATCCTAATCATTAATTATCTTGTCTGAAGCTTTATGAAATGCACTGCACCTCTAGAGGTCAGAGTTTAGAAAGAAATCTAATATTCCGTTAGCAGGTTAAGGAGGTAATGCAAAGATACTACTTCAACTTGCGGAGTTAAGTAATATCTATCGTTACCGGGATATACAATATAAGCTTTTTTAGGCTTTATGTCTAGCAAAGCGTTATAAAAACCCTTGGACATCGAAGGAATAAGAGATCTTTTAATTTCAATAGCTATTAGGTTACTTGCTGCTGATTCAAGTATTAAATCTACCTCGGCACCGGCAGCGGTTCTATAAAACCAACTACTCATTTTATTATTAACAACGGATAATATATTTTCTATTACAAATCCTTCAAAGCTTCCTCCAAGTACATAATGTCCTAATAGCTCTTCATACGATTTGATGTTTAATAGTGCATGTGTTATGCCGCTATCTCTAATATATAATTTTGGTGCTTTAACTAATCGTTTTTTTACATTACTTGACCACGGACGAAGTAATCTTACAAGAAACAAATCCTCAAATAAATCTATATACCTTATTATAGTTGTTACTGATATCCCAAGCCCTGCAGATATTTTACTTGCATTTAGCAAATCGCCTTGGCTATGTGCAAATATAGTTAATGCTCTACGTAAAATTTCAGCAGATATATTATAGCCCAGTTGAGGTATTTCACGTTCTAAATAAGTCATAATAAAAGATTGTCGCCAGTTCATACTAACATTATCTGAAGAGCTAAGAAAACTATCGGGAAAACTACCTCTAAGCCATAGTAAGTTGTCATTATCATAACCGGCTTTCCTAATTTCTTGAACATTAAAACCACTTAGCTGAGTATAAATTATACGTCCTGCTAATGATTCAGAAGAATGCTTTAATAGTTCTTTAGATGCAGAACCAAGAAGCAAGAATTGCTTAACTTTTTGTCCTTTTTGGCGTCTTTCATCAATGATACTACGCAAAAGCTGAAAAAGCTTAGGCATTCTTTGGATTTCGTCAATAATAACTAATTGGTTAGAATGGGTCTGAAAATAAAGCTCCGGATCAGATAATTTAACAAGGTCAGAAGGTCTTTCTAAATCTAAGTATAAAGGTGATGGTGATATATGCTGTGCTATTTCTTTTGCCATCGTAGTTTTTCCTACTTGCCTTGGTCCTAAAATAGCTACTGCAGGAAATTCATTTAAAAGAGATGCAATATTATTTGTTAAAAAACGTGTTATCATTTATCCTTGCAAATTTAATAGTAAATGTTAAATTTACAAGGATAAAGGTAGGGTGTCAAGTCTAATGGTTTATATTTTACAAATCCTCCAAGCTCCATCTAGCTCTGGGGCAGAAATTTACAGGACTAAATAAGTTATTATTAAAACGCTCAAGCCCGGCATAAGCAATCATCGCTGCATTATCGGTGCATAACCGAGTAGGCGGAGCTATAAGCTCATAGCCGTGCTTTGCTAATTGCTCGGTCAGTAATTGGCGTAAATATTCATTGGCAGCAACGCCACCGGCAATTACTATACTCTTCTGCTCTTCCAAATTGGCTCCGTAAAACTTCGGGGAATTCACGTGCTCACCTAGTTTATCTAGGCTGTGCTCGCTCACCCCTTGTTTTACGTTCCAATTTGAAAGATCATTTGAGTATAACGGGTACTCTTTAATAACTTGCTCATATACCTTAATAGCTTCTAAAGTCTTTATAGTAAGAATCTCTCCGATTGTATATTGAAAGCCGGCGGCTATATCGTTAATCTCTACGTCTCCTATAGTTTCAAGTTTTATTATCAATGTACGCACGGCGGTTTTAAGACCGGAAAAAGACATATTACAGTCACCGCTATTAATAATCGGTTTCGGTAAAATATATTTGTAAGGATCGCCGAGTTTGGCTCTTTTCTCTATTTCCGGTCCTCCGGGAAAGGGGAGCCCTAGCATCTTAGCGACCTTATCAAACGCTTCACCGACTGCATCATCGATAGTTTGCCCTAGAATTTTATATTTGCCTAAGGCTTTAACAGCCACAAATTGACAATGTCCTCCTGAAACTAATAACAGCAAATAAGGGTATTGAATATTGTGAGTTAGCCGAGCGGTTAAAGCGTGACCTTCTAAATGATTAATTGCGATAAAAGGTTTTTTTAAAACACTAGCGAGGGTTTTGCCAAACGTTGAACCGACTATAACACCGCCTATTAGTCCTGGACCGGAAGTTGCGGCAATTGCACTAAGCTGCGATAATTCAACTCTGCTTTCATCTAACGCTTGCCTCATTGCTTTCTCTAAGTTAGCCAAATGCGACCTTGCGGCAATTTCCGGCACCACTCCTTGAAAAGCTTCATGCTCTTTATTCTGCGAGATGACTATATTAGCAAGAATTTTATGATCCGAGGTAACTATTGCTACTGCCGTGTCATCGCAACTTGATTCAATGCCTAGTATTTTTGTTGAATTATTCAAAGAATTTCCTGTTTGGTTGTTTTGAACAGTAGAGTATTCCTGCTTTCGATGTTATTCCTGTGAAAACACGGTGTTGTTGCGTGGCTCGAATTTTTGCAAAGCGTACGGTGTCATTCTAGTTCCTTGATCACGGCATCCAGTCTTTTTATTAAGATTTTTTCTGGATACCGTGGTCAAGCCACGGTATGACATTAGAACCATTTTTCAAACCATGCAACAACGCCGGCTTGACCACACGGTATGACAGTATAAAATTACACTCCAAACGAATTACCGCAACCGCATTTTGCTTTAGCCTGCGGGTTGCTAACTTTAAAATATGAACTGCCTAGTTCTTCTATAAAGTCTAAAACACATTCTGCTATGAATTTTTTAGAGATTGGGTCGATAACGACTATAGCATTGTTTTTAGTAACAATATAATCATCCTCCTCAATAGTGTCTTTTGCTACAAGTTCGTAATTATACATAAGTCCCGAACAGCCTCCGCTATCAACCGAAACTCGGAGAGCTAAATTTTCGTTTTGCTCGAGCTTAATTAATTCGTGAACTCGATTAAAAGCGTTATCGGTGATTATTATCGACACTAAAATACCCTTGTAAATATCTTCTTAATTATATAGTATATGCATGTTAAACTATTATATAGTATACTTACATAATTTTCAAGATGGAGTGCAAAATGCTTGCTTTATATGCTTGTGATCCGGTGAAGAGTAAAGGCAGGTTATACCCTGAATCTCCGACCTCCTATAGGAATGAGTTTGAGCGTGATCGTGACCGCATCATTCATACTAATGCTTTCAGGCGTTTACAATATAAAACGCAAGTTTTTATAAATCATGAAGGAGATCATTATAGGAATAGGCTAACTCATTCTTTAGAGGTTTCAACAGTTGCAAGATCCATAGCAAACACTCTAAATTTATCAAGCGATTTAGCGGAAGCTATAGCACTTGCTCACGATCTTGGACATACGCCTTTCGGTCATGCGGGAGAGATTGCTTTGAACGAATGTATGAAGGAATATGGCGATTTTTCCCATAATGCACAATCTCTAAAAATTTTAACTGCGTTAGAAAAAAGATATGCTGCTTACCAGGGAGTAAATCTAACTTGGGAAGTTTTAGAGGGGATTGTTAAGCATAACGGTCCTTTAACGGAAAATATAAATGAATATATAGCGGAATATAATAAAGAAAATGATTTAGGTCTTGGAACTTATGCCACTGCCGAAGCACAGATAGCTTCCCTTGCTGATGATATTAGTTATATCTCTCACGATTTGGAAGATAG
This sequence comes from Rickettsia endosymbiont of Oxypoda opaca, assembly GCA_020881235.1. Taxonomy (GTDB): domain Bacteria; phylum Pseudomonadota; class Alphaproteobacteria; order Rickettsiales; family Rickettsiaceae; genus Rickettsia. Next base: position 39,857 of record JAJIYK010000126.1, read on the forward strand.
TATCGGGGCAAAAATTATTGATTTTAATCATTTAGCGGAAATCAAATATATCGATCAACATATTTTTGAGCTTAAGGCTAAATTTAAAGATATAAATTCTTCTTGTTTAATCTATGAAATAGTCCGTAGACTGATGAATGAATTAATTACCGATTTATTAGGACAAACAAAAGATAATTTAAATAAAGAGCAAATCAAAAGCGTTGATGAAATACGTAACTTAAATTATCAAATAGTTGATTTTACCGATAATGCCAAAGAGCGTATTAATGAAATCAAACAATTTTTATTTCAAAAAGTTTATAGAAACAATAGGATTACGGCGATTAGCCGTAAATGTCATAAAATCGTGCAAGGCTTGTTTAAGGTGTATATGGATGATATTAATTTATTACCTTTTAGTTGGAAAGAATTAATAAAATCAGAAGATACTAAGCTTAAAGCCAGAATAGTTGCAGATTATATAGCCGGTATGACTGATCGTTTTGCTATCCAAGAGTATAACGAGCTTTGCTTAGTAAATTTTAACAATATTTAAGTTATATATGTTGAACTTCGTATCTCAACTCGGCGTTGTTGTATGGCTCGAGTTTTTGCAAAGCGTACGGTGTCATTCTAGTTCCTTGATCACGGCATCCAGTCTTTTTATTAAGGCTTTTTCTGGATACCGTGGTCAAGCCACGGTATGACATTGAGACCATTTTTCGATCCATGCAACAATGCCTCTCAATTCTTTGTTTAGGAGTATGCCAATTTTTATGAATATATTTAACCAATTAAAACACGACATAATTACTGCCGGCAAACAGATATATAGCAATCACGATATAGCAAAAATTGCTAATATTGAGATTCCTAAGGATAATTTTAACGGTGATTTATCAAGTAATATAGCGATGATTATTGCCGCTAATGAAAATATTTCTCCTCGTGAAGTAGCGATAAAATTTAAAGAAATTCTTATATTGCTGCCTTATATCGCTAGTATAGAAACAGCCGGTCCGGGTTTTATTAACTTTACTATTAAAGCCGAAAATTGGCATAGTGCTATTAAAGATATTTTGCAAAATGAAGAAAAGTTTTTTGCAATTGATATTGCCGAAAACAAAAATATCAATATTGAATATGTTTCGGCAAATCCTACCGGTCCTATGCATATAGGTCATGCAAGGGGTGCGGTATACGGTGATGCACTTGCCGGAATTTTACAAAAAGTCGGATATAATGTTACAAAAGAATATTATGTTAATGATGCCGGATCGCAAATAGATGACTTAGTTAATGCGGTAATGTTGCGTTATCAAGAAGCTTTAGGCGAAAAAATCCAAATACCTGAAGGATTATATCCGGGGGAGTATTTAATTCCCGTCGGTCAAAAGCTGGCAAAGCAATATGGTGATAAATTACTTACAATGGATGAGACGCAAAAATTTAAGCTAGTTAAAAATTTTGCCGTGCAAGAAATGTTGTTGTTAAATAAGGAAGATTTAAAAGAGCTGGGTATTAAACATGACGTATTTTTTTCGGAACAATTATTACATGATAACGGTAAAATAAGCGAGACCGTTAAGTTGTTAACCGATATGGGGTTAATTTATGAAGGAGAATTGCCGGCTCCTAAAGGCAAAATTCATGAAGAATGGGAAAATAGAACGCAAAAATTATTTAAATCTACTGAGTTCGGTGATAATCAAGATCGACCTATTGAGAAAGCCGACGGTACTTGGTCATATTTTGCTGCCGATCTTGCTTATGCTAAGGATAAAATAGATCGAGGTGCTAACCATTTGATTTATGTCCTTGGTGCTGATCATAGCGGTTATGTCAAAAGGATTGAGGCCGTAGTAAAAGCTTTAGGGGACAATAAGGTTAAAGTTGACGTAAAAATTTGTCAGCTAGTGAATTTTGTTGAAAATAACATGCCGATAAAAATGTCGAAACGTTTGGGTAATTTTACCAGTGTTAGAGACGTGAATAGAGCAGTAGGAAAAGATATAATAAGATTCATGATGCTAACCCGTAGAAATGACGCCACCCTTAATTTTGATCTGGTAAAAGTCAAGGAGCAATCAAAGGAAAATCCTATATTTTACGTACAATATGCTCATGTGCGAACGATTTCGATATTGTCAAAAGCTAAAGAAATAATGCCGGAAGCATATGATAATTTTAAAGCTAATGAATATAATTTATCGTTGCTTTCTTCAGAAGAGGAAATAGAAATAATTAAGCTTCTAGCAATGTGGTCGAAGACGCTCGAAAGTGCCGCAAAATATTTTGAGCCGCATCGTATAGCTTTCTATTTAATAAATTTGGCTTCTAGATTTCATACTTTATGGAATTTCGGTAAAGAAAATAATGATTATAGATTTGTAATTGAAAATAATAAAGAGTTAACTAGTGCACGGCTGGCTCTAGCTAAATCTATTCAAAAAATTATAGCTAGCGGTTTAGAAGTTATAGGGGTAGAGCCTGTGGATAAGATGTAGCTGTCATACCGTGGCTTGTACCTCTGTTGTTTTACGAGCGTTTAAATTAAAGAGGTAAAAATTCTGTCATTCCGTGGCTACGGCCACGGAATCCAGCTTATAATATCATAAAAAGACTCTAAAATAAGTCTAATATGGCTTTATTTTTCTGGATGCCGTGACCAAGTCACGGCATGACACAGGCTTTTTTCAACGTTCGTACACTAGTGGGTCAAGCCACGGTATGACACCATACTTGTAATAACCATAATATGGTAAAATCGAGCCATGCAACAACGCTACTGCCAAAGGATATACACCACTGCAAGCAATATCTAAATAAAAACCCTTCAAATCATGACTAACAATATCTTATTTAAAATTTTTATTATAATTATAATATTGTTAACTGCCGGCTATTTTTTTTATCATTACCATTATAACAATAAGCCGGTAATTACTATTTACCCCGATGGTTCTCCTGCAAAAATTAAACCGCAAGAAATAGAAAATACAAAACCCTTTAAAATTGGCGGTTCTATATACGAAAATCTTGCTTCTCAAAAAACTTTAATAAAAGATGCTAAGCTTCTACCGGAACCGGAAAAACCTATTAATATAAATTCTCGTCGGCGAACTGATGAGAAAATAGAAGATTTGCTAACTGATTTTTCTACCGGCGTAGATCAATTTGATAAAATTTCTGATTTGATACCACTAAATGATATGCCCGGTGATATTGTCGATTCGCCTAAAATAGAAGAAAATACAACCGGTTTAAATATAATAAAAATTAATCGAGAAAATGCAAAAATCAAACAGCCGCAAGATTATAATAAGGTAGAAGGTTATAAAATCCAACTTGCTTCGGTAAAATCTGAAGCTGAAGCAGTTGAGGAAGGAGAGAGAATCAAAAAGAAATTTATAAAAATTCTTAAAAACGCTAATATTACGACTAAAAAAGTTAAATATGATGACGGTAAATTTTTCTATTTAGTGTTAGCAGGTGACTATAAAAGCCTTGCTCAAGCTAAAGCGATTTGCAAAAAGCTATCCTATCAACAACAAAGCTGCGTCCTGAAATAGTATAATACTAGTGGGCGTTGTTGCAATGGCTCGATTTTACCTCGTCATTGCGAGGAGATGCTAGCTATCTCCGTGGCAATTTAGGAAAAAAATGACAAAAAGCACTATGAAATTTATTATTTTCTAGATTGCCACGCTCCTTTCAGTCGCTCGCAATGACGTTTGGGGTATCCATGCAACAATGCCGGCTTGACCTGTAGTGTACGAACGTTGAAAAAAGGCTGTGTCATTCTAGTTCCTTGATCACGGCATCCGTCTTTTTATTAAGATTTTTTCTAGATACCGTGGTCAAGCCACGGTATGACACCATACTTGTAATAACCATAATACGGTAAAATCGATCCACGCAACAACACCCAGAATCGCCATGACGAGTAAGTAAGTTTTTTAAATTAGTTAGAAATTTGTATAGAATGTAATTGATTATATAATTTATAAATAGCTTGTTCGGTATCGCTAATTTTTCTATTGATCATTTTCAATAATTTTTCGGATAGTTTCTCACCCACTTGGGTTGATGAATGTAGCTGCTCCGCTAAGTTTTTAAGGGAATCTTGAATTTCTATAAAAGATTTTTTAAATTGCTCTTTAATTAATATAGAAGACTCTTCAAGTTCTTTAATTTTTAAATAAAGATTTTCTATTAATTGGTCTACTTTATTTTGCATTAAATTTAACTGTTGCTTACGCCCGTCGACAAGATAGCTAAAAGTTTCTTGCATTTTTGCCTGTATTCTTACTTTTGCCGTACGATCTAGCTCCCATACTAAGCCTACTTTACTCATTAAGTATATTATCCATTTATGAACGTCAAAATGGTACCATTTTACGCCGTTACGATAATCAGACGGAAAAGCATGATGGTAATTATGCCAATTTTCTCCTAATAAGAATAAAGCCATCCACCAAATATCTCCCGCTGTTCCTTTATAGTATTTTTTGCTCCCGACAAAATGACATAAAGAATTAACGCAAAAAGTTGCTTGTTGTTGCAAAGCTCTACCTATTCCTATGAATAAAAAAGCCGTATAGGCTGATGTAAGCGTTCCGCCGATTAAATAACCGATAAATAAAGGCACAATAACATTCATAAAAACAGCTATTTGCCAATAATATTTTAATTGCCATTTTAATAGCTTATTTCTTCCGAGTTTGACCCACGTTATGCGATCAATAGACTTATAACTACCTTCTCCGATAAGCATCCAACCAAGATGAGACCATAAAAACCCGACTAATTTATTATCAAATTTTGAAGGGCTATGAGGATCTTGATCTTTATCGGTATGAGCATGATGTTTGTAGTGATTTGACGCCCATGATAAAGCCGGTCCTTGGAGAGTTCCTGCCGACAGCATGACTAAAATAAACTCTACAAATTTATTTATTTTAAAGGCGTTATGTGACCATAATCGGTGTAAGCCGACTCCTACCGTAATGTTGTAGATATAATAGCTACTAATTGTTAAAATAATTTCAGTCCATCCTATTCCGTGATTAAGCCAGTATTTTACTAAAAGTACTGCAAGCAAAATAGGGTAAAAAATTAAAGTAAATAACGCAGGTTTATTGACTTTACTTAGCATAACTCAACCTAAATTAGTTTAGTAATAAGTTTCTTTTATCAAGGTACGTTGTTGTTGCCCGGCTCTAGAAAAGTGCCGTGTGTCATTCCTGCCTTTAGCTAGAATGACATCAAAAATTTCATCCATGCAATAACGCCAATTATATTAGCATATTTATTGGTATGACACAAAGAAATTCTTAATTTTAATATATATTTAGTAAATTAATTGCCCTAGCACATAGTTATATTTCTTCGCTATCGCTATTTTGAAGGTTAAGGCAATAACCGACAAAACGTATTGTTTTTATAAATTTTTTTTCCTCGCCGATATCACCTAGTGCTTCTCTGATCCTGTTTACGTCTATAACACGTGGATTAAAATCTTTATTATCTTCCCATAAATATGTTATCATTTTTTGACGGGAAAAAATAATCGTTGGAAATTGTAGGAAAAGTTGTAAAATTTTAAATTCCGTAGGACCAAGCCGAACAATCTTACCGTTTTTGTAAAGTTTTTGGGTATTTAGATCGATATTTATATTTTTAAATTTAATAACATTATCTTGCAAAATCGTTTTAGAACGCCTTAGTAAATTTTTTATCGTATTTATTAATTGATCTGAAGAAAAAGGCTTAGGCAAAAATGAAATAAGAGTATCCGCTTCAGCCCGCCTTAAATCTGACTCTGTTGCAGCGGATAGAAAAATTATCGGTATTTTTAATAATTTACCGACTTTTCTAATTGCGATTATTACTGCTGCCGGCTCTTCCCGCAATTGCGTGCCGATTATAATTATAGCCGGTGTAATAGCAAGAGAAAATACTTTTTCTAGAGTATTAGCTTTTATTATATCAAACCCTGCTCTCTCGATAATATTATATAAAGAAATATTGATATTTTCTTTATGTTCGATGATTAGAACTTGAGGCAGTAATTTATCAAGCACTTAAAGTAATCTCCATTAAATATAATTAAATTATACTCAAAAATTGCCTTATTGAAAATTTTATTTAAGCATTTTTAAGTTATTATAGCAAATTATAAAGGCTTTATAGCAAATTTTATACAAAAAGAAATCAAGAAATATTATTTTTGTTAAAGATAATACTTGAATTAAATAGTTTTAATTGTTATAAATGGTCTTTATTTTTAAGTTTGCTTGCTGGAGATTCTTATATATTATGAGCTTTTACGAATCAATTTTTATAGTACGTCAAGATGTATCGCTAAACGATATAGATAAAATTACCGATGATTTTGTCAAAATTGTTAAAGATAATAAAGGTAACGTTGTTAAAACCGAATATTGGGATTTAAGGACTTTAGCCTATAAAATAGGTAATAACAAAAAAGGGCATTATATCTTTTTAGGTTTAGACACTAATTCAGAAGTAATAAAAGAATTAGAAAGAAAAATGCGGCTTAACGAAAATATTATTAGATTTCTTACTATTAAAGTGGAATCCATTAGTAGTGAACCTTCACCGATATTAAAAAATCACCATGTAGAAAATGAACCGGTGATTGACGTAACGGTTAGTAAGGATTAATTTTAAAATATCATAGAATTACTTAAGGTAAAGAATGTTAGGAAATAACCTAGGAGAAACAAGAAATCGCAAAGTTGGTGAAAAACCTGCTAAAAAAGTATTTTTTAGAAGGCGTAAAGGGTGTCCCCTTTCTGTTCCCGGTGCACCGAGCATTGATTATAAAAATCCCGATTTACTGGGAAAATTTTTGTCTGAGGGCGGAAGGATGTTACCGAGTAGAATCACAAATGTGTGTGCAAAAAAACAAAGAAAATTAAAAAATGCTATTAAAGTCGCAAGGATTTTAGCATTGTTACCTTTTGTATTTCAAATTTAAATATATTGTTTTTTGATATCATTCCTCGCTGTGGCGGGTGTTGTTGCGTGGCTCATAATTTATGGTATTACAAGTACGGTGTCATGCCATGATCAAGTCGGCATTGTTGCATGAATCAAATTTTTGCAAAGCGTTCGGTGTCATGCCGTGACTTGATCACGGCATCCAGTCTTTTTGTTAAGGTTTTTTCTGGATACCGTGGTCAAGCCACGGTATGACACCGTATTTATAATAACCATAATACGGTGAGTTATGAGCCATGCGGCAACGGCGGGAATGACATTGATCCAAACTCTTCAGGTTAGCTGAAGAACAACTAATAGGGTAACTGAAAGGTATTAAATGGAAATTATTTTAATTAAGCCGGTAAGAAAATTAGGAAGAATCGGTGAAATTCTTAAAGTAGCCGATGGATTTGGTCGTAATTATCTTCTACCGCAAAAATTGGCGGTTAGAGCTACTGAACTCAATAAAGAGTTAATTGTTCAACAAAAACATGAGCTTGAAAAACAAGATAAGACAATAAAAGAAGAAGTAGAAAAAGTTAATGATCTTATAAAAGGTCAAAAATTAATTTTTATAAGGCAATCCTCAGATGACGGGAAGCTTTTTGGCTCAGTTAGTAACAAAGAAATTGCAGAAAAGTTGACTGAAATTACAGCTCATCCTATTTCACACTTAAACGTAACACTTGATAAGCAAATAAAATCTACGGGAGTTTTTGCAATTGAGATAAGGCTCCATGCTGAGCTTAGCACCTGGGTTAAAGTCATTGTTGCAAGGTCTGAATCCGAATCCCAAAGCTTTTTACTGGAAAATAAAACAGAGCAAACTGAATCTTTATCTGAATCGGTTTAACTTCAAACCTACTACTCATCTATCAATTACAAGGATCAAATTTTTGATGTCATTCCCGCCTGTGCGGGAAGGCATTGTTGCGTGGATCATAGTTATCGTATTATGGTATTACAAGTACGGTGTCATACCGTGGCTTGACCACGGTATCCAGAAAAAGCCTTAATAAAAAGACTGGATGCCGTGATCAAGTCACGGCATGACAAAAACTGGA
>JAJIYK010000127.1 GCA_020881235.1 Rickettsia endosymbiont of Oxypoda opaca
ATTGATATTAGTTTTAATAAAATTTGCCGCTTTAAATGCTATTGCTATGCAGCATAATTATAATCAAGGTCTCGAGCATCGCAATGTGATGAGAGCCGGTAGCCCAAATGATATTAGTGATACAGGATTATTAAATTCTAACGTTAATCATTTAACTAATATGAATAGCGGGGATCTAAAGGCTCAAGGAAATCACGCTTTAAATAATAGTGAAGAAGGGCATTTAATTTTAAATGTAAACTCAAATAAAGAGCAAAATAGCCATGATTATAACTTTAACATAGTAAATAGTAATGAGTTTTTACAAGCCAGCGGTAATATGTTTTGTATGGATGGAAATTGCCACACTCCCGTAATAGAACAAAATAGGGACATGGCGAATATAGCATATTTAGCAATGCTAAATGAAATGAAAAATGATATGAAGCTTGATCCTATTAGGGTTTTTGGAGGGCATGCACAAGGTTGCCGTAAAAATATTACCGGCTTTTTGAATTGCTGCACTTCTATGAAAGGATGGGGTAAAAATTTAAGGCTTGCAAAATGTAATGCAGAAGAAAGAGCTTTAGCTTTAAAAAGAGAAAAAGGACAATGTCATCTTATCGGTACTTACTGTTGTAGACGGGCAAAAATAACTAAAAAATGTTTGACTAAGAAAACGGTTTTTTGCTGTTTTAATTCTAGGTTAGCCAGGATATTTCAAGAACAAGGCAAAATGCAGTTGGGTATGAATTTTGGGGGAGTACAAAGTGCCAATTGTATAGGGTTTACCGTGCCTGAACTACAAAGGATAGATTTTTCTGAGTTTAATATGGAAGAATTATTTAGTGATGTTCTAATGCAAGCACGCAGTAGAGAAGGGAAAAATATGCTAAATCATATGAACACTCGAAAATCAACTTTACAAAATAAATCTTATTAGACCGAGCTTGTAATGAGGCTAAGAAGAATGAAAAATAAAATAGGATTTTTGCTCATGCTAATAGCCTCAAATTGTTTAGTAGTTAAAGGCGAAACAGTCCGGTGCGAAGTGCCTTATGGATTTCTTTGGTATAACGAAGAGAATATTGGGGTAGCTGAAAAACAAGAGGATAAAGCAAGCAGCAGTCAAGCAGAAAATAAAAATTCTAAAATTGCTCCTTATAAACAGAGAATTAACGATTTAAAAGAACAATTTGATGATGCAAGACTAAAAGCAATAGATAATCCAACTTTAGAAAATGTAATAATAGCACAAAGACTACAGAAAAAAATTATCGATAAATCAGAAAATTTTGGCATGATGTGGTATCTAGCTTCATTGATTGATCCTAGTTTAACTAGTGAGGATAGTCAAGCAACTAATAGCTTACATCGTAAGTTACGGCAAGAATATCTAGATAAAGGAAAAAATAGAAAACTATATATTATTGCCGAGAGTTGGGGACTTACCTTACAAATAAATACAAATTGCATATATTGTAAAACTTTTACTCCTATAGTTAAGAGATTTGCCGATAAATTCGGGTTTCAGTTAATTACAGTTTCAGAAACCGGCAAAGGTTATCAGGGCATTAAAGGAATAAAGGATAATGGAATATTAAAAGGGTTAAATCCAAAAAATGTTGTGCCTGTGTTGTATATAATAGCAGGAAGCGGTAAAAAAATATATCCGATTGCTCGGGGTATAGCTTCTGAAGATAAAATTATCGAAAACATTATAACTATTGATCGTTACTATGAGAAATTAACCGATGAATAAAAGCGTAAAAATTTTTATTAGTATTATTGGAGTTATTTTAATACTTACTGGGCAAACTTATTGCTTTGCTTGGAATTTAGAGAATGTCTTTCAAGGAATGAGTACTAACGTTACAAAGCCCGGTAGCTATCAAGATCAAGCAGCCGGTTATTATTCAGCGGGCGGTTTATCGGCTAGAACGTCTAAATCATCATTTAATCCGATTTCGGTAACTGCTCCTTCTTTAACAATGAGTTGTAGCAGAATTGATGCCCATTTTGGCAGTTGGTCGCTTATTTCAGGAAATGAAATAGTGCAGCTTGGGAAAAATATATTATCTCAAGCCCCTCTTACAGCGTTTTCAATGGGATTAAAGACCTATGCTCCATTTATAGAGAATACGCTGAAAGATATACGTAATCTTGCAATGTCGATGAATCAGTTTGCTAAGAATGATTGTGAAATTACTAAAGCGATATTTGCAAGTGCACTGCCTAAAGATTCAGCGATGAGAGAGACGGTTTGTAAGGACGTACAAACACAAAGCGGTTTTGATTATTTTGCTGCCGGTAAAAGATGTCGTAATGATTTTGAACAAAAACAAGCAATGCAGCAAGTACAAGCAAGAGATCCTGAATTAATGCTTGATGATTATAATATTTTTGTTAAAGCTGCCGATAAAGCTTCTATTCCGTTAGATATGCGTTCTAGCATGATGTCTTTAACCGGTACTATTATTGTCAGAAATAAAAGTGTGCATTTTTACGATTCGTTAG
>JAJIYK010000128.1 GCA_020881235.1 Rickettsia endosymbiont of Oxypoda opaca
CCGGTGCTCGAATCCTCACGTACACTAGAGTACGCTGCGGTTCTGTGCTCCGTGTCTCCTTCAAATTCCTCCCTATAAGCGAGTTTGGAAAGAACTCTAATATGAAATCTATTATCCCAAATAACCGGTTTGTTTTGTAATGTTATATTGCTTGGAAGTTTTTTGCCGCATTCTCGGTATATCAGTAAATTATTTTCTATTCGTTTAAGAATGCAACCATGTAGGGTTTTTTTTAATTTCGTAGCCGTTTCAATCAAAGTTAATATCGGTGCTATCGAATAAAAACGTGCACTACGTTTTTTGCCGCCGATGATTATGAGTAAAAAACTAATTAATTGTACTCTTACTTCAAAAGAAAATTTGGCAAATTCCAGCAAGTTTAATCGAGCAAAACCGAATTCATAAATTTTTACCGATTCCGCTATTGCGGCTATTAGCTCCGGTTTAAATGTATTTTCTAATAGCTCGTTAGCTTTAAGTCGTGCTGCTTCTATATCGGCTTTAATATATTCTTTTTCTTGTGTAAGTTTTTTCCTAATAACGTTACGTTGATATTTGTCCGATAAATTAGACTCGTCTTCAAACCACTTAATATTATTAGCAATTAAATAACTAATCAGTTCACTTTTCGGGATGTTAAATAAAGGTCGTGCTATTTGGATATTATTATACCAGTTAATATTATTACTGCTTAAACCGAATATACCGCTTTTACGCTCTAATCTTATACAAAAATTTTCAACATAATCGTCGGCGTGATGAGCGGTTAAAAGAATTAATATATCGAGTTTGTGACATAAATCAGTCATTAATTCGTAGCGTCCTTCTCTTGCTCTTTCTTGCAAATTAGAAAAATTATTTTGATGATCAAAATGTAATTGATAATGAGGATGCCCTAGCTTATCGCTTATTTCTTTTACATAGTCATTTTCTAGTTTTGATTGCTTTCTTAAATTATGGTCGACGGATATAACAAATAGTTTAACGTTATTCTTTTTTGCCCAGAGGCTAGTAAGGTATAAAAGAGTTGTTGAATCGCTACCTCCTGAAACGGCAATAGCAATTTTGGTGAAAGAAAAATTACCGATTAAATTGTTAATATTATTTTGAAATTTTTTGTAAAGCATATATTTGGTATTTTTTGGTATGATTAACTTGAAGACGTCATTGCGAGGGGACATAAGGCTTGTTGCATGGCTCGAATTTTTGCAAAGCGTACGGTGTCATTCTAGTTCCTTGATCCACTAGTGTACGAACGTTGAAAAAAGGCTGTGTCATGCCGTGGCTTGACCACGGCATCCAGTCTTTTTATTAAGATTTTTTCTGGATACCGTGGTCAAGCCACGGTATGACACCATACTTGTAATAACCATAGCAAAAAGCATTAAGCTATACCTCATTTCGGTAAACTCTGTGTTAAACTGCTTAGCTGCTTCTCAAGGTTAATATCGTTTTGCTCTTTATTATTCGTAAAATTTAGAGGTGAGCCGACTATGACGGTTATAGTGCCGAACGGTAGCGGCATTATTAATTTATCCCAACTTTTTAACAAAAAATACCTCGATGTATTACTAACTACTGGTATTAATTTTTTATTATATTTACGTGCAATTTCGGTAATACTACTATTGATTTTGTAAATCGGTCCTTTGGGACCGTCGGGCGTAATTATTACATTACTGCCTTTGGATAATTTTTGAATGACTAATTTCAATGCCCCAACCGGATTTTTATTAGTAGAGCCGATTATAACACCGCAACCGAATTTGCTAACAATATTATTGAGAAATTTGCCGTCTAAATGAGGAGATATTAAAGCGTAAATATCTGTATGTCCTTTAAACATACATGGACTTAAGGCAAGCATATTATGCCAAAAAGCAAAAATTACTCCCTGTTCTGCTAAAAATTTTTTCCTATCGCTTTCATTTGAGAATATAAATTTTTGTTTTGAAGTAAAATAAACAAATTTTAAATAACCATATAGTAAAATCGTGATTATATTAACCGCACAATTATTATTTTTTAGAAATTTTTTAAAAGCTTTTCTCATTATTTTAACATGTTACAAGCTTTTTCTATTCTAATACAGGCTTCTTTTAAATCTTCCATAGAAATAGCATAAGAAATTCTAAAATACCCTTCTAAGCCGAAAGCAATCCCCGGTACTACAGCAACTTTAGCCTCTTCAAGTAAATACTCGCCTAAATCATTACTATTTTTTATGATTTTACCGGATAAAGTTTTCAAGCCAAATATTTTATCGCATTTAACGAATAAATAAAACGCTCCTTCGGGTTTGTAACAACTAAAATATTTTATCCTCTCTAGAATTGACAGTGCTAAATCACGCTTTTTTTGAAAATTCAAAGCGTTTTGCTTAATAAAATCTTGCGTACCGTTTAGGGCTTCAATAGCCGCAACTTGACTTATAGAACAAGGATTTGAAGTACTTTGCGATTGAATAATAGCCATAGCTTTAATTAAATCTCTAGAACCGGTGCCGTAACCTATCCGCCAACCGGTCATCGAGTAAGCTTTAGATACGCCGTTTACGGTAAATATTCTATCCTTTAAATCACTAGCTATTTGTGCTAAGGTATAAAATTTAAAATCGTCAAAAATAATATGCTCATAAATATCATCCGACATTATGTTAACATGCGGATATTTTCGCAACAATTTAGCAATATTTTCCAGCTCTTCATAAGAATAGCTAGAGCCGGTCGGATTACTCGGGGAATTAATAATCAGCCATTTAGTTTTAAGCGTAATTAACTGCTCTAATGCTTCGCTACTTAACTTAAAATTACTTTCAATTCCGCAATTAGCAAAAACCGGTTTACCTCCCGCAAGTAAGACCATATCGGGATAAGAGACCCAGTAAGGTGCCGGAATAATTACCTCATCGCCGTCATTTAAAGAAGCCATAAACAGGTTATATATAACCTGCTTGCCGCCGCTACATACTATTATCTCATCAAGTTCATAATCTAAATTATTCTCACGTTTAAATTTATTTTGCACTGCTTGTTTAAGAAGCGGCATACCTTCAACATTCGTATATTTGGTAAATCCGTCCCTTATTGCTTTTATTGCCGCCTCTTTTATATTATCGGGTGTATCAAAATCAGGTTCTCCCGCACCGAGTGAAATAATATCCACGCCGGCTTTTTTCAGTTCAAGCGTCTTTTTAACCACCGCCAAAGTCGGAGAAGGCTTGATAACGCTTAAGCGTTTAGAAATGATGGACATAAATTAACCCCTAATTTGTTGACGGTAACATTTGTAAGATATATATTTGTATTATTAAATAAAATTTAGATGTCATGTTTGGTAGCAAAATAACTTCTACGATAAAAGATAAGATAAAACTTTATTATTATAAAATAACAAACATCCCTAATTGGTGCAAAAATAAGATTCTAGATTCTACAAACTATTATAATGATTGTAAGTACAAACTCAGCCATTTAAAAGAGACCAATTTTGAGTTAGGAATTGATCATTTATATAAAGGAAATCTAAATGATGCAATATTAAGATTTAAATTGGTCGATAAATTTTTTGCACGTGCAGACCCTAAAATATATTATTGGCTTGCCTGGACTTACTTTTTAAAAAATAATTATTCAACCTCTCTGGATTATGCTCAAAAATCTTCTACGGAAGATAAGGCACAGCTAGGAAGGTTTTTACAAAATTATAAAAATGCGAAGGAAATTCCCGAAGCGGTGCAGCAACAATATAGAGATTTAACGGCAAGATACTATACTAATAGTTTTCGCAATGAAAATGATATTCACCTTCCTTATAGCTTTATTCATGAAACTATAAACCGGATAACTGATTTACCTGATAATTATAATATTTTAGAATTAGGCAGTAATGTTGGACTTATAGGGTATGAAATTCAAAAACGTTTTCCTGAAAGCTTTAGCTTAACCGGTGTTGAAAGTTCTACCGTCATGAATAATTTACTAAATATATATTATCCTAATACCAAAATTTATGATCAAGTATTTGAGGTTTCAATACCGGATTTTATAAAACAATCATCCGATAAATTTAGTGTAGTGTTGAGCTTTTGCGGCTTATCCTTTACCAGTAACTTAAAAATTTATTTTGATGCTATTTATTCTTTGTTAAATGAATCCGGATATTTTGCCTTTTGTCTACCGGTTGCGGCAAGTACAAGTTACTCTTTAAAACGGAAAGAATTTATTTTTAATTTAGACGAAATCATTGAAATCTTAAATACCGGCAAGTTTACTATATTAAGTTCTCAAAAATTAATGCTAGCGGAAAACAATAAATATTGTATTGTAGTGTGTAAAAAAGCTAGCATTTAAACTATGAAGATATTAATATTACCTATCATCTTATTAATGATAGGTCTTTGTCCTTTTATTGTTCAAGCCGATCTTGAATATATTGACGATGATAAGTATAACTATAATACTACCGATATCGGCTGTAGCCGAGTTTATGATCCGTATGAAAAATTAAATCGCAAAATTTTTGCTTTTAATTCGGTGTTAGATTATTTGATTTTACGCCCCTTAGCCGTCGGTTATAAGAAAGCTACCAATAATTATACTAAAACAAGAGTTAACAGTTTTATTAATAATATCGATACTCCTCTTACTGCCGTAAATTACGGACTACAGTTAAATTACGATAAAACCGTGAAAAGTGCTTGGAGATTTATCATTAATACGACTCTTGGCATAGGGGGGTTATTTGACGTGGCAAGCAAAGTAGGTTTGCCTTCGGAACGCCAAACTTTCGGTAATACTTTAGCACATTACGGCGTCGCTCCTGGACCTTATTTAGTATTACCCCTAATCGGTAGTACTAATGCTCGAGATATGACCGATTCGATATTTACAAACTATGCACTTAATCCTATGACATATTATACTCATAATGATTTTGATCTAACTACTTTAGCGATTAGTAAAATAAATGACCGATATATCGCCTTACCTTTTAGTGATTATATCATGAACAACTCCACCGATCCTTACATTGCTATTAGGTCGGCTTTACATCAAGCTAGAGAGGCGTCGATTCAGTATCCGGCAAATTTTAAATGCCCACAAGTTAAAACAAAATTTAATACAAAAAATATTAATTAAATTATAGAGGTTGCTATGAATAGAATTATTACAGCTATATTTTTATTATTTATTACTTTTTCTGCCTATTCGGATAATAGCGTGCCTGAGGGATTAAGCGATTATATCACTAAGCTTGTAAGTGAAGCTTCCAGTACACTTAACGATCCAAACTTAACCCAAGACGTAAAAATTGCGAAAGCACGCAGCTTAATTTCAAGTAACTTAGACTTTGAGTGGATGGCTAATTATACGCTTGGTCGTCAGGGCAGAAAAGGTTTGTCGCCCGAGCAAACTAAAGAATTTATAAGTGTCTACTCTAAATATGTTACTAAAGCTTATACAGATTTAATAAAAGACTATAAGGGTGAACAACCGAAAATAACTGGAGTTCGCCAATCAGGTTCCACCTCCACGGATTTTATAGTAACGATGAATATAGTCAGCAATACGGGACAAGAGCCTATTAGAGTGGAATATTTAGTACGTCAAATAAAAAACGGCGGGAAAAACACTTTTAAAGTTTCGGATATAGTAACTGAAGGCGTAAGTCTTATCAGTGCTCAACAACAAGAATTTACTAACACGCTACAAACTGAAGGTTTTGATAAGTTAGTAGAAAATTTGAAAAAGCATTCTTCGTAATAAGTAGGCGTTGTTGCGTGGCTCATAATTTACCGTATTATGGTTATTACAAATATGGTGTCATACCGTGGCTTGACCACGGTATCCAGAAAAAATCTTAATAAAAAGACTGGATGCCGTGATCAAGTCACGGCATGACACCGTACGGTTTGCAAAAATTTGATCCACGCAGCAGCAACGCCGGACGGCATGACACCGATCAATCCCAGAAAAATACGAAAACCTTAAATGAAAATTCTAGCCGGTAATAGTAATAGAATACTCGCAAAACATCTGGCCTTAGCATTAAATGCTCATTACATAGAATGTTTAACTACATATTTTAACGATACCGAAATAAAGGTAGAAATTTTAGAACCTATTTATAATGAAGATATTGTTATAATTCAGTCAACTTCAAGACCGGTTAATGATCATCTAATTGAATTGTTATTATTAATAGATACCGCAAAAAGAGCTAAAGCAAAACAGATTATTGTCGTCATACCGTATTTCGGCTATAGCCGTCAAGATCGTATATTTGCTAATGAGATTTCAATTCCCGCACGATTAATAGCCAATCTTTTAGAAATTACGGGTGCAACTTCTATAATTACCGTTGATTTGCATACTGATAAAATAGAGAAGTTTTTTAAAATTCCTATTAAAAATCTATGCCCTATAAGTTTGTATTTACCTTTTCTGAAAAATTATAATGATCTTATTATAGTCTCTCCTGACAAAGGCAGTATTAAACGAGTTCAAAAAATTAACAAACTATTTAATGCAGATATAGCCACTATTGATAAACAAAGAGATATTAATAACATCTGCGAAATGACAAAAATAACCGGAGACGTTAAAGGAAAAAATTGTGTGTTAATTGATGATATTATCGATAGCGGTGAAACTATTTGTCAAGCGGCTAAATTTTTAATGGATAATTCGGCTTTATCGGTTGATGCGTTTGTAACTCATCCTGTATTTTCAGCAGGCTCTCTAAAAAATATCCAAAATTCGGTTATAAATAACATTTACGTAACAGATACTATACAAGTTGCTAATTTATCTGCTAAATTTCATATAATACCGATAGCACCTATTATTATCCAAGCATTACAAAATATATTATAAATATGCAGTTAGCTCAATGCACACTTGAAATTGATTTAGCAAAAATAAAAGCTAACTATCGTATTTTACGTAACATTTGCACGAATTCGGCAGTAGGGGCAGCTGTTAAAGCTAATAGCTACGGGCTTGGAGCAAATCAAATTTCTAAGGCACTAGAAGAAGAAAATTGCCGCTTTTTCTTTGTAGCTTCAAGCATCGAGGGAATAAATCTACGTAAAATATTGAGTAGCCACTCAAATATTTTAGTCCTTAACGGCGTTTCTCAAAACGATGCTGCGGAATTCGTTGAATATAATTTAATACCGGTACTTAACAATCTAGAACAAATAAAAATATGGCAACAATTTGCCAAAACTCGTAATCAGCTATTACCATGCTTTTTGCATTTTAATACCGGTATAAATCGCTTAGGTCTAACCCACGCCGAAATAGAGCTTATCATCAATGATCGTGATTTATTAGAAGGGTTACAGTTACAATATATTATAAGCCATTTAGCCGCTTCCGAAGAAGCCGAGAACCCTTATAATTTTGAGCAATTAACAAAATTCAAAAGCTATTTACAACATTTTCCGAGCGTAAAAACAAGTTTAGCTAGCTCAAGTGCTATATTTCTAGGTAAAAATTACCATTTTGATTTAGTAAGACCCGGGATGGCTTTATACGGTCTTAACCCTTTAGGCAAAGGTAAGCCAAACCCAATGCAAAATCCTGTTACCCTTACCGCACCGATAATACATTTACAAAAATTGACAACAGGCAGTTCTATCGGTTATAATAGATCATTTATAACCGAACGTGATAGCATAATTGCTACGTTACCGCTAGGTTATGCAGACGGCTATAGCCGAAATTTTAGTAACTGCGGAGAAGTGTTTATTAACGGTTATGTTGCACCCGTAATAGGGCGGGTATCAATGGATTTAGTTAATATTGATGTTACCGATCTACCTCATTCACAAATTTTTCTAGGTCAACAAGTAGAGATAATAGGGAATTATTGTACTCCGGATAAAATAGCAAATATTATAGGCACTATCGGATATGAAATATTAACTAGCCTCGGTAATAGATATAAAAGAGTATATACTCGATGAACTTCAAAAATTGCCTAGCCTTCACCAATTTGATTTTGACAGCGAATTTTGTAAAGCTCGCCTTTACGCATGTATTATTTATACACTTGTGCAGACTCGCTTTAAAATTCATCTGTCAAAATCAAATTGTTCTTGGCTTTTGTCGTCTTAATAAGCTCTGCGGTGCTCACGTATAAAGGATACGCTGTGCTCCTCGACTTATAGACTCCTTGCTCTTTTTGAAGTTGATCTTCGTATATCAATTTATTTCACAGGAGTGAATAATGATACTTAATATGGTTAACTTAATCGGCAAACGCACTATTGATATTGCAAGAAATGTCGGGGCTTTTTCGTTATTTAGCTTCGCAGCGGTTAGTAGTATTGTTAGACCTCCTATATATTTCAGTTTAATTTATCGGCAATTATTATTTATCGGTTTCTATTCTTTGCCGGTCGTCGCAATGACTACTTTTTTTTCCGGAGCAGTGCTAGCACTACAAAGCTATACGGGATTCTCACGCTTTTCTGCCGAAAGCTCAATTGCAACGGTAGTAGTGTTATCTTTAACCAGAGAACTCGGACCTGTTCTTGCCGGTCTTATGGTTGCCGGTCGTGTAGGTGCTTCAATTGCTGCTGAAATTGCCACGATGCGAGTAACTGAGCAAGTAGATGCTCTATATACTTTATCTACCGATCCGATTAAATATTTAGTGTTGCCAAGAGTAATAGCGGCAGTTATTACCTTGCCGTGCTTAGTGTTAATCGGTGATATAGTCGGTGTAATGGGCGGTTATTTAGTAGGGGTATATAAGCTTAATTTTAATAGTGTAGGATATTTAACTAATACTTTTCAATATTTAAAAGCAATTGACGTAATTTCCGGCTTAGTAAAAGCAGGAGTTTTCGGCTTTATTATTTCTATAGTAAGTTGCTATAGCGGCTATTATTCTAATAAAGGTGCAAAAGGCGTCGGGATGGCGACTACTTCGGCGGTAGTAAATTCCTCTATTCTTATTTTGCTTAGTAATTACCTGATAACCGAATTATTTTTTAATGTATAGCGTAAATAGGCATTGTTGCATGGATACCCAAACCGCCATGGCGAGACCACAAAGGGCGTTGTTGCATGGATCGAATTTTTGGTGTCATTCCCGCAAGGCATTGTTGCGTGGATACTTTCAACGTCATTGCGAGCGACTGAAAGGAGCGTGGCAATCCAGGAAAATAATAAATTTCATAGTGCTTTTTGTCATTTTTTTCCTAGATTGCCACGTCGATGCTACGCATCTCCTCGCAATGACGAGGTAAAATCGAGCCACGCAACGACGCCACTCTAATGTGTGAATGACATTAGAGTTCTTTCCAAACTCGCTTATAGGGAGGAATTTGAAGGAGACACGGAGCACAGAACCGCAGCGTACTCTAGTGTACGTGAGGATTCGAGCACCGGATCGACGTACAAATTACCCCTAGAAGTAGAGTTTGGAAAAAACTCTATTGAGAAAATAGGAAAATGATACCACACAAACCAATTCTTCATTTGCAGGCAATATTATATTTATATCATCTGTTAAGTTTTATACTGCTACCGATATATTTTATCATAATTTTTATTCGGCTGTTAATAGGTAAAGAAGATATAAGCCGAGTAAAAGAACGCTTTGCTTTAGGGCAAAAAAGAAAAGGGGGAGAGTTTTTAATATGGATACATGCAGCAAGCGTTGGGGAGTCGGTAGCTGCTTTGAATTTGATTAGAAGCATAAATAGTCGATTCCCGCAAATACGTTTTTTAGTCACTTCTTGGACAACAAGTGCTGCTAGAATGTTAACGGCTAAATTGCCCGATATAGCTATTCATCAGTTTCTGCCGATCGATAATATTATTTTTGTTAAGAAATTTTTAAAAAATTGGCGACCTGATTTAGGGATTTTTATAGAATCCGAATTATGGCCATGCATGATTATCGAAGGGGCAAAATATAGCAAATTATTATTACTAAACGCTCGTATTTCTGATAAATCGTTTAAGTCTTGGCAAAAAAGAAAAAATTTTTTCGCCTTGATTGTTAAAAATTTTAGCAAGATTATTGTACAAAGTGAAGTTGACCGACAAAAATTTAACGAGCTGGGTATTCCCGAAATAGTCAATTTAGGTAACATTAAATTCGCTAATCAAAAACTTGAGGTAAATGAACAAGAATTAGCTATATTAGCTGCTCACCTTAAGAATAAGCGTATTATCGTCTTTGCCAGCACTCATCCGGAAGACGAGAAAGTAATTTTTCCTATTCTTAAAAGCTTAAAACGGCAATTTTCAGATTGCTATTTTATTTTAATCCCTCGTCATCCTGAGCGTGTAAAGTCAATAATTGATAATTGTGTTTTGTTAAATTTAGCAATTACCGCTAAATCGCAAAATAATTTGCCGATTTTAAGCGATGACCTTTATATTGTCGATAAATTCGGCGAAATGGGCTTATTCTTTTCTTTATCTTCAATTTCTTTTATCGGTGGGTCATTCAAGCAAGGCGGGCATAACATATTAGAAGCGGCATATTTTGCTAATTGTATTATATTCGGTCCTGATATGAGTAAAAACACCGACATTGCGAGCGATGCGGTTAACAACAAATCGGCCATTCAAATTAAAGACGAGAATGATTTACTCGCAAAGCTGCAATATCTCTTAACCTCGAGTAATAAGAAGACGCTAAAAAATTATCAAGAAAATGCTTTAAAATTCGTTAATAAAAATCAGTCGATATTAGAAGATTATTTGAGTGTTATCAAGGAATATGTTGATTGATGCGTACGGTGTCATTCTAGTCCCTTGATCACGGCATCCAGTCTTTTTTATCAAGATTTTTCTGGATACCGTGGTCAAGCCACGGTATGACATTGGAATCATTTTTGAGCTATGCAACAACACCGCAAGCGTTGTTGCATGGTTCTAAAAAAAGTGCTGTATGTCATTCCCGCGAAGGCGGGAATCCAGGCTTTACTTTGTCATGCTGAACTTGTTTCAGCATCTCTTGCAATAGATCCTGAAATAAATTCAGGATGACTTATTATAATGTTTCTCTGGATTCCCGCCTTTAGCTAGAATGACATCAAAGATATGAAAACTGCTTTCTATATACCTAGATTTTTTAGTCACATAGGAATAATAAAATATTACAACAGACAGTAGCTATAACTCCGAGACAGTCACACATACCATACCCTGTGTTTTGATCATCAGCATCTATAATATTATTAAAATTATTTTCGGGATATACGCTATTATTTTGCGTCCCTTGATTATTATTATTTATATTAGATTCTTTGAATAATGCATTTGAAATAGTGGATACTAATATGCGTTTTTCTGAAGCTGAGTTAGTATTATTTAACGGTGTAGTTTGTTTATGAGTTCCTGCTAAATTGTTATGACTTGCCATACTATCCTTATTCTGAAACTATCTACATTGAGAATTAAAGAATCATAAAGCAAAAACCTTCGTTTTTGCCCATAATGTATTAAATTTCTCTATAGACGCATCATAATTTATGCTAGCGGCATTGTCAAGTTAAGTATAAATAAGGCAATAACCATACATAGCCCATTATATATTTAGTTTGGTTTATCGTAAACTTGCTCTATTTTCCCGTCAAGCCCCATTAAAAAAGTGTAGACTTTCAAATTTGGAAATTTTTCGTTAATGATTTTGCGTGCTTTATTTAAAGTTTCCGTATGTATATCTGTTTCTTTTTGAGGCGTTGCAAGATATTCTGCTCCAACAAGAAGCTTATATGCTCCGCATTCACGATGGTCGAGAAAGATAACTTGTTTAATATTATGTAGTTTTTGTAAAATATCTATAACATCTTCAATTGTTTTACCCCAATAAGGATATTGATCGCTAACTAAAGCAAGAGAAGAACCGGGGAGCGATACTTGATCATAATCTTCTAGTAAATTTAATTTGCTCATAAACTCAACGGTTTCACTTTGTAGACGAAAATCTACACAAGAAATAAGAAGAGTAGAAGCTGTATTAAGGGTACGAAGATGTTCGTTACTTACTGTTACTTTTAAAGTTTCTTTGCCGGAAATTATATCTTTGCTGTCAGCATAAAGATTAACATTAGTTAATATAATTAATCCTAAAACTATATATTTTATATATGACATACTATTATACTTTTAACTTATTAATGAAAGTAAATAGCTTAAGGGAAACTATTTAGAAAAGCATAGATAATTTATATTATATTTTAGAAATAATTTTTAATTATGGTAAAAAAGCAATAAAGCCGAAATTATTTAGTATAGTTAAGTTCTAGTGTTTTAACTCCCATAAAACTTAACTAGTTGTTAGTTTCCTTGCATCAAATGCTTCAACGTGTTATTTTAATCGATTTTAATTATAGCAATTATAATGCTTGAATATTTTATAGAATTTTCGCCCCATATTCTTTTTATTGTTAAAGGAACGTTAGTCACTTTAAAATATAGTGTGATTGCCGTTATATTAGGTTTGCTAATAGGGGGATTATTAGCAATTTGTAAAGTAAGCGAAAATTTTATATTACGATTATTTGCCAATTTTTATACTTCTATTTTTCGAGGCACGCCTTTACTTATTCAGTTAAGTATTATTTATTTCGGTTTACCTTATTTAATCGGTATTAAACCTAGCGTGTTTGTTGCCGGAGTTACGGCTTTTTCCCTTAATTCGGGGGCATATGTTTCAGAAATAATTAGAGCCGGTATTAATGTGGTTGATAAAGGGCAAGTTGAAGCGGCGGAAGCTCTTGCTATACCGAAAGCGTTAATAATGAAAGATATAATTTTACCGCAGGCAATTAAAAATATATTTCCTTCTCTAATAAATGAGCTAGTTAATTTGAT
Organism: Rickettsia endosymbiont of Oxypoda opaca; assembly: GCA_020881235.1. Classification (GTDB taxonomy): domain Bacteria; phylum Pseudomonadota; class Alphaproteobacteria; order Rickettsiales; family Rickettsiaceae; genus Rickettsia. The sequence continues at coordinate 12,852 of JAJIYK010000128.1, forward strand.
AAAAGAATCGGCAATTATTTCTACAATCGGTGAAATGGATTTAATGCGTAGAGCAACAATAGTGTCGGGAGAAACGTATAATTATTTTTTACCGGCTCTTATTGCTGCTTCGTGTTATTACATTCTAGTTATGATAATCAGCAATATAGCAAAAATAATAGAGAAAAAGCTAACAGTTAGTTAAAACGTCCTTGCTTTTATAGAAAAAGTGATTATAATTTAAATTTAGTGCTGTCTGAGGTGCGAGGATATCCCAAACGTCATTGCGAGCGACTGAAAGTGCCATTGTATGGCTTAAATTTTTGCAAAGCGTACGGTGTCATTCTAGTTCTTTGATCACGGCATCCAGAAAAAGCCTTAATAATAAAGACTGGATACCGTGGTCAAGCCACGGTATGACACCGTACTTGTAATAACCATAATACGGTAAATTATGAGCCAGGCAACAACGTCGATCAAGTCACGAGGTGACAGTTCCTCATTTACGAACAGTATATTTTGAATAAAGTTTTTTGGAGTGTTTTTTTAATGCCGACATATAATCAACTAGTACGTTTTGGGAGAAAATCAAAAACTCGTAAAACGAAATCTCCTGCCTTAGAGGCTAATCCTTTTAAAAGCGGTGTTTGTCTTGTGGTCAAAACGGTGACCCCTAAAAAGCCTAATTCTGCTCTTCGTAAAATTGCTACGGTACGTTTAAGTAATAAAAGAAGCGTTAATGCTTATATACCCGGTGAAAAGCATAGCATAAAAGAGCATGATAGAGTATTAGTAAGAGGCGGACAGGTTCCTGATCTTCCGGGGGTGAAATATCACATCGTACTCGGTGCTTATGATATTCAAGGTGTTAAAGGGCGTAAGCAAGGTCGTTCACGTTACGGTGCTTCCCGTAAACAAGCCGTAGCTGCAAAAAAATAATTACATAGATAGAGAGAAAAATAAATGTCACGTCGTCACGCCGCAGAAAAGCGAGTAATTTTACCTGATATGAAATATAACAGCACTTTGCTGTCAAGATTTATTAATAATATTATGAAAGAAGGTAAAAAGGCTCTTGCAGAAAAAATAGTTTATTCAGCTTTTAATAAGATGGAAAGAAAACATAAAGTAGAGCCTTATGAAGCTTTTAATACTGCCATGAATAATGTAAAGCCTTACCTTGAAGTGACTTCGGTTAGAGTGGGCGGAGCTAATTACCAAGTGCCGGCTCCCGTGGATGAAAGAAGAGGGTATGCTCTAGCATCACGTTGGATTATTAACGCTGCATTGAAGCGATCTGAAAAAATGATGATTGATAAGCTCGCAGAAGAATTATTTGAGGCGTCAAATAATAGAGGTGCCGCTATCAAAAAGAAAGAAGATACCCATAAAATGGCTGAAGCTAACAAAGCTTTCTCTCATTTTAGTCCTAAAAAAATGAAGTAAGGTAAACTAAAAATGAGTAAAAAAGCAAAGCTTAACGATATTCGTAATATCGGTATATGTGCGCATATTGATGCAGGCAAAACGACTACTACGGAGCGTATTCTATATTATACCGGAAAATCTCATAAAATAGGTGAAGTCCATACGGGCAACACAACCATGGACTGGATGGCGCAGGAGAAAGAGCGTGGTATTACTATTACGTCAGCTGCTACCACTTGCGAATGGAACGGGAAACAAATTAATATTATCGATACGCCCGGACACATTGATTTTACTATCGAAGTAGAAAGATCGTTGCGTGTTCTTGACGGTGCGGTTGCCGTATTTGACGGTGTAGCAGGTGTTGAGCCGCAATCGGAAACCGTTTGGCGGCAGGCGGATAAATATAATGTGCCTAGGATGTGTTTTGTCAATAAAATGGACAGGATGGGTGCTGATTTCTACAGATGTGTAGAGATGATAAAAGACCGTTTGGGTGCAAAACCGCTTGTTTTGCAATTACCCATCGGTATTGAAGAAAATTTTAAAGGGCTAGTAGATTTAGTAAAAATGCAAGCCGTAATCTGGAAAGATGAATCTTTAGGAGCTAAATATTTTTACGAAGAAATTCCTGCAGATATGTTGGAGCTAGCTAAAAAATATCGTGCTAGTCTGCTGGATATGGTCGCTGATTTAGATGATCAGGTAATGGAAAAATATTTATCGGGTGAGGAAGTAGCCGAAGAAGAAATTAAGAAGTTAATAAGAAAAGGTACAATAGAAGCTAAATTTTATCCGGTTTTATGCGGGAGTGCTTTTAAAAATAAAGGCGTGCAGCCTTTGTTAGATGCCGTAGTAGATTATTTACCTTCGCCGGATGATATCAAAACGGTAAAAGGTATAGAAGTTAGTACCGGAGAAGAGCGGGATTTTCCAATTTCGGTAACAGAACCTTTTTCTGCTTTAGCTTTCAAAGTAATGACCGATCCACATGTTGGTTCTTTAACATTTATTAGAATATATACCGGTAAAATTGAGGGAAATACAACGGTTATTAACACCGTAAAACAAGTAGAAGAAAAAGTCGGTAGAATGCTGCTTATGCATGCTGACAAGCGTGAGGATATAAAAGAAGCCAGAGCCGGTGCTATTGTGGCGTTAGCAGGCCTTAAAAAGACTACTACCGGTGATACTTTATCTGCCATGGATAGACGAGTTATCTTGGAAAGGATAGAATTCCCCGAACCGGTTATTGAGTTGGCTGTGGAACCTAAATCAACTGCCGATCAAGAAGCTATGGGGCTGGCACTTGCTCGCCTTGCCTCTGAAGATCCGTCATTGATAGTGTCCACCGATAGGGAAACAGGGCAAACGATTATTAAGGGCATGGGTGAGCTTCATTTAGAAATCATCATTGACCGTATGCGAAGAGAATCTAAAGTTGAAGTAAATAGAGGTGCTCCTCAAGTAGCATATCGTGAAACTATTACTAAGGCTTGTGAAATTGATTATACACATAAAAAACAATCAGGCGGTGCCGGTCAATTTGCACGTGTAAAAATAATATTTGAACCGCAAGAAGAAGGATCGGGGTTCGTTTTTGAAAGTAAAATTGTCGGTGGATCTGTTCCAAAAGAATTTATCCCGGGTGTAGTGAAGGGATTAAACTATATTAAGGAAACCGGAGTTATTGCAGGTTACCCGATGATTGATTTTAAGGCTACTTTAATTGACGGTGCGTTTCATGATGTAGATTCTAGTGCTTTGGCATTTGAACTTGCGGCAAAAGAGGCCTTTAGAGAAGGTATGCCGAAAGGTAGTCCCAAATTACTAGAGCCTATTATGAAGGTTGAAGTTATTACTTTTAATGAGTATATGGGTTATATTATCGGTAATTTAAATAGTCGTAGAGGTTCTATTCAAAGCATAGAGCCACGGGCTAATGTGCAAGTAATTACTGCCAATGTTCCTTTAGCCGAGATGTTCGGCTACGTTAATATGCTTAGATCTTTATCTGAAGGAAGATCACAATATAGCATGCGATTCTCTCATTATGATCAAGTGCCAACGCAAATAGCAGAAGCTATCAAAGCTAAGAAGTAGAGAAAACGTTATTGTGAGGCGTTAGTGATCTTGTTGCATGGATCAAATTTTTGATGTCATTCCCGTGAAAACGGGGGGTTGTTGCTAGGCTTCAGAAAATGCCAAATTTGTCATACCGTGGCTTGACCACGGTATCCAGAAAAGCAATTAGAGGTGTACATTGTTTTAGCATTTTTACTGGATTCCGTGATTAAATCACGGAATGACAGAAGAAATATCGATCCATGTAACAATATCTGTACCTCCTCGCAATGGCGGACTTTAGAGGTCTTTATAGGCGGATTTTAATAAATATATATTGATTTGTTTTTAAAAATATGATAGGAGTGTAGCTCAATTGGTAGAGCGCCGGTCTCCAAAACCGGAGGTTGCGGGTTCGATGCCTGTCGCTCCTGCCCTTAGATAATTTAAAAATTCGATTTGTCGTTTGGAATTAGCAATTTAAGATATGTTTAAAGAAAATAAAATCTATAAATTTTTTGAGCAAGTCAAACACGAGACTTATAAAGTTGTTTGGCCTGCTAAAAAAGAATTAATTGCTTCAACATCGATAGTAGTGGTTGCGGTTTTTATTTTTAGCTTAATTTGTTTAGTATTGGATTACACTATACATAATATAATACAAATTTTACTTAACCTTGGTAAATAGCCGGTAAATAGGGAAAATTGTGACGGAGCAAAGCATTAGTAATACATTAACGGATTCTCAAAAACATGAAATGCGTTGGTACGTTATTCATACATTATCGGGTTCTGAAAAACGCATAAGGCAAATGATACTCGATAAGATACTTAAGCAAAAAATGTCTGAATTTTTTGAAGATATATTAGTTCCGGTTTTCGGAGTGCCTGAGGTTAAGCGAGGTAAAAACGTTAGGACTGAAAAAAAATTTATGCCTAGCTACATCTTGATAAAGATGAATATGAGCGATAAATCTTGGCATTTAGTAAAAAATATACCCGGAGTAACCGGGTTTTTAGGAAGTAAAACTACTCCAAAAGCTCTTACTGAAAGTGAAATACGGAATATTTTTAGTAAGTTAGAATCAGAAGCTAAAGAAGCTAAGGATTTTAAATTATTTGAAATCGGCGAGTCGGTCATAGTTACAGAGGGACCATTTGAAACTTTCGCAGGTATGGTCGAAGAAGTTGATCAAGAAAAAAATAAGTTGAGGGTTTCAATATCAATTTTTGGTAAAGCAACCCCGATAGAATTAAATTTTACGCAAGTGAAAAAAAATAACTAGGTTCTGTGAACAAATAGTATTATACGGTTTTTGTAAAAGAAAAAATTGATGAGATTAAAAATCGCCATTGCGAGGCGGTGTTGTTTGTGTGGCTCTAAAAAAGTGCTATATGTCATTCCTGCGAAAGCAGGAATCCAGAAAAATACTTAAAATAAGTAAAATTATATAAAAATTTACTATATAATTCGCTTAAATATTCTCTGGGTTCCTGACTTTAGCTAGAATGACATCAAAAATTCGAACCATGCAACAACGCCTTTATGGCTTCGCAATGACAGAGTTTTTATTAATTTTCGAGCCATGCAGCAATGCCTATGACCATTTGCAGTGACGGTTACTATACAGCAATATACAATTTTATAATAACAGACGTGAATAAAGTAAGGATTTATTAATGGCGAAAAAGATAAAAGGTTATATTAATTTAATTATTCCGGCAGCTAAGGCTGCTCCTGCTCCGCCTATCGGACCTGCACTCGGTCAGCGGAAGGTAAATATTATGGAATTTTGTAAAGCTTTTAATGCCGCAACACAAAATATTGCACCTAATACGCCTTTACCGACCGTAATTACCGTTTATGAAGATAGTAGTTTTACTTTTAGAATTAAGACGCCGCCGGCATCTTATTATCTAAAGCAATATGCCAAAATTGAAAAAGGGTCGAAAGCTACTAAAAAAGAAGCCATGATCGGCAAAGTTACTATGGATGACTGTCGTGAGATTGCTAAACTTAAAATAGTTGATCTTAATACTAATGATATTAATGCAGCTGCGAAAATTATTCGCGGTACTGCTGAATCCATGGGATTGGAAGTTGTAGGGAATTAATCATATGTCAATAAATAAAAAAATTGTTACCGCTAAAGCTAGCGGCGGTAAAAAAATAAGAGAAGCGAGAGAAAAGTTAGATTTATCTACTTTATATAATTTAACAAGCGGTATTGAATTTTTAAAGTCTGTGTCATATGTAAAATTTGACGAAACTTTAGAAATAGTAATGAAATTAGGCGTAGACCCTCGGCATTCTGATCAGATGGTGCGAGGAGTTATTACTTTGCCTGCCGGTACCGGTAAAACCGTGAAAGTTGCAGTTATCTGCAAAGAAGAAAGAATAGAAGAGGCAAAAAAAGCCGGAGCAGATATGGCTGGCTCGGTAGAGATTATTGAAGAAATTAAAGCCGGTAAAATTAATTTTGATGTCTGCATAGCAACGCCGGATATGATGTCTGTCATCGGTTCAGTTGCAAGGATTTTAGGACCTAAAGGTTTAATGCCTAATCCAAAGCTTGGTACCGTAACATTAGATATTACGACTGCCGTAAAAAATGCCAAAAGCGGACAAGTGGAATATAGAGCAGAGAAAGCTGGTATAATTCATGCAGGTGTTGGAAAATTATCTTTTTCGGAGCAAGATTTACGAGAAAATTTACAAGCTTTGATCACTGCGGTAATTAAAGCAAAGCCTGCCGGTGTTAAAGGAAATTATTTAAAGGCAATGTATTTATCTTCTACTATGGGACCATCAGTAAAAATAGATTTAGCCAGTATATTGTAATACTATTCAAGGAGAATTAAAAAGTGTTAAGATCGGAAAAGCCAATAGTTGTAGAAGAGCTTGAAAAGGTTTATAAGGAATCAACTTCCGTAATTGTTGCTCATTATCATGGGTTAACGGTTAGTCAAATTAGTTCACTTAGAGAGTCTCTTAAAGTTAAAGGAGCCGGTTTTAAAGTTGTTAAAAATACTTTGGCTAAAATAGCTGCTAATAAAGCGGGGCTAGACGGTGCCGTTAATTTGTTTGCAGGTCCTACTGCTATTGCTTATTCTAAAGACCCGGTTGAAGTGGCAAAACTTGTTGTAGATTTTGCTAAATCTAATGACAATCTCAAAATAGTAGGTGGTATAGTTAATGACCAACTATTAAATGAACATTCAATAAGAGAGCTTTCTAAGTTACCGTCGCTAAACGAGCTTAGAGGTAAAATTATAGGGTTGTTACAAGCTCCTGCTACAAAAATAGTGGGTGTATTACAAGCACCGGCATCAAGCTTGGTAAGAGTGATACAAGCATATGTTAATAAAAATTAATTAAGACATTAAAGTAAAAAGGAAAAAACTATGGCAACATTAGCTAAAATTAAAGAAGAATTATCATACCTGACATTAATGCAAGCAGCTGAGCTTGTAAAAGCTCTTGAAGAAGAGTGGGGCGTGTCTGCTGCTGCGCCTGTTGCAATGGCTGCTGCTGCACCGGCTGCTGCTGAAGCAGTTGCTGAAAAAACAGATTTTGATGTAATTTTAGTAAGTAGCGGTGATAAAAAAATAGAAGTAATTAAAGTAGTAAGAGAAATTACCGGACTTGGCTTGATAGAAGCTAAAAATTTAGTAAGCGAAGCTCCTAAGCCGGTTAAACACGGCGTAAACAAAGAAGAAGCTGAAAAAATCAAAGCAAGCTTAGAAGCCGCAGGTGCAAAAGTTGAATTAAAGTAATTAAGATTTAGCTCGTCATTGCGAGAAAATTCGAGCATTGTTGCATAGCTCGAAAAAAGTGCTAGATGTCATTCCGTTGATCGCAGGAATCCAGAAAAAACACTTAAAATAAGTAAAATTATATAAAAATTTACTATATAATTCGCTTAAATATTCTCTAGGTTCCTGTTTTCACGGGAATGATATAGAAAATTCGAGCCATGCAACAACGCCGCTATTATTTGAGCCTTTAATTTACAATCAAGGTTAAGTCATCCTTACCCTTGATTGTTCTATTTTAATCAGCTTTAGGATAGTTTGCCATCCTATCTGCATTTAAGATAGCAAGCTCTATAGCGTAGCACTTAGATTATTTAACTTGATAAAGTAAATAAAGTCATTTTTGTAAATTATTAAAATTTAGTGAATTATATATTTAAATATAAAATGCTAATTTTTCTAAAGGATAAAAATAAATTAATTTAAACTTTGTTCATAGAACCTAGTATAACCAATTTTTTAAAGTTAAATCTATAAGTTTCTGTAAATTTCTTTTCTAAAGAAGAAGCTTATAGATATTTTGCTTTTTATGGTTATTGTGGCATTGTTGCATGGATCGATTTTACCTCGTCATTGCGAGGAGATGCTAGCTATCTCCGTGGCAATCCAGTAAAAAATAGCTAAAGATGCTATGAGATTTTTTATTTTCTAGATTGCCACGCTCCTTTCAGTCGCTCGCAATGACGTTTAGGGTATCCACGCAACAATGCCTTGCGAGGACATGCTAGCTATCTCCGTGGCAATCAAGGAAGAAATAGCTAGATTGCTTCGCTTCGCTCGCAATGACGGCGAGAGTCTTAGATTGCCACGCTCCTTTCAGTCGCTCGCAATGACGTTTGGGGCATCCATGCAACAATACTGTGCAGGAATGACATATAACACTTTGCTCGGTCCATGCAACAATGCCTGTTATTGTACAGTTAGAAAATATTACAGTTAATTTGGATGAATTTGGAATTGGGTGTAAAGATAAATAATTATTAATAGTTAGAGTAAGAAATAGCCTATAGTAATAGGCTGATTTTAATCAGCTATAGGCAATATTGTTGTCTAATGCTCATTAGCTACTGCATATTTCATAAAGCTTGATATAATCGAATTTGAAAGAAACTTGCTTGTGCTCACGTATTTTTAACGATTAGCACAGGCTCGCCTTTAAATTCCTCAAATCTTCCGTTTTATGAAATATGCTGTATAACCTAATTCATCTAAATTAACTATCAAATAAACCTATAAATTAGTGATTGAAGAATATTAATTTAGAGAAATACTAAATAGTTCATTTTTGTTATTAAAGTAACGTCGACAACAGTTTTATTAGGAGATTATATGGCTTCATTAAGGGATAATATCACAACTCAGCCCTTGTCGAATAGTAAACGAATAAGAAAGAATTTTGGACATATAAATCTAGTAGCGGATATACCGAATTTAATTGAAATTCAAAAAAATTCCTACGAGAAGAATTTTTTACAGCTTACGATAAAAGATACTGAAAGAAAAAATAAAGGGTTGCAATCCATATTAAATTCTATCTTTCCTATTTCCGATCCTTCAAATGTTGCTAATTTAGAATTTGTTAAATATGAATTTGATACCCCGAAATATGACGTAGAAGAATGTAGTCAAAGAAGCTTAAGTTATGCAGCTCCTCTTAAAGTAACTTTGAGGTTAAGTATCTGGGATATTGATGAGGATACCGGTGCAAGGGAAATTAAGGGTATTAAAGAGCAAGAAGTTTATATGGGAGATATCCCGTTAATGACCAAAAACGGTACTTTTATTATTAATGGTACGGAACGGGTAGTAGTTTCTCAAATGCATCGTTCCCCGGGGGTGTTTTTCTATCATGATGAAGGAAAAGTACATTCATCGGGAAAGCTTTTATATTCCTCTAGAGTTATTCCTTACAGAGGATCATGGCTTGACTTAGAATTTGATGCTAAAGATATCGTTTATTTCAGAATAGATAGAAAAAGAAAACTCTATGCTACTACTTTACTTAGAGCAATAGGTATGAATACTAGTGAAATTATAAAATTTTACTATCAGACGGTAACTTATCAAGCGAAAGATAAAGGTTGGGCGGTTGAGTTTATGCCGAAATCTATTACTGCTCATCGTTTAACAACTGATTTAATAAATGCCGATACGGGTGAAATAATACTTGAGGCAGGTAAGAAAGTTACTCCTCGTTTAGCTAAAAAATATTCAAGTGAAGGAGTAAAGAATATTTTAGTAACGCATGAATCTCTAATAGGTAAATACCTATCGGAAGATTTGGTAGATCCGACTAGTGGAGAAATATTGGCGGGTGTCGGTGAAATAGTCACTGCCGATACGTTAAAGGTTATTGCCGAACTTAAAATTACCTCTATCGGTGTGTTAGTCATAAGTCCTCAATCAGGTCCTTATATAAGGAATACTTTATTTGCCGATAAAAATCACGATCGTGAATCGGCTTTATTTGATATAGTTAGAGTATTAAGACCGGGAGAACCGGCAAATATTGAAGCTGCCGAAGCGTTATTTCATAATTTATTTTTTGAGCCTGAAAGATATGACCTTTCTGAGGTCGGTCGGATAAAAATGAATTCCAGATTAGAGTTGGCTATTCCTGAAGAAAATACAGTTCTTACCATTGATGATATTAAGCATATTTTGAGGGTTTTAGTAGAGCTTAAAGACGGTAAGGGAATTATCGACGATATCGATCATTTAGGTAATAGAAGGGTTAGGTCTGTCGGAGAATTGATTGAAAATCAATTTAGGGTAGGTCTGGTTCGTATGGAGAAATTGGTAGTTGAGAGAATGTCAGCGGGTGATGTTGATACTGTAATGCCTCATGATTTAGTGAATTCTAAAATTTTAGTTTCCGTAGTAAAAGAATTTTTTAGTACCTCTCAACTATCTCAATTTATGGATCAAACTAATCCATTATCGGAAATCACGCATAAAAGAAGATTGTCGGCACTTGGTCCCGGCGGTTTGAGCCGTGATAGAGCAGGTTTTGAAGTACGTGACGTACATCCTACTCATTACGGTCGTATTTGCCCGATTGAGACGCCGGAAGGTCAAAATATCGGTTTAATTAATTCGATGGCTACCTATGCTAGAATTAATAAACACGGCTTTATAGAAAGTCCTTATAGAAAAGTCGTTAACGGTAAGGTAACTGATGAAGTAGTTTATTTGTCGGCGATTGAAGAAGGTAAATATAAAATCGGTCAAGCTAATTCTAAAGTCGATAAAAAAGGCGTATTGCAAGATGAGTTTATCAATTGCCGAATTGAAGGCGGTAATTTTGCTCTAGTAGAGCCGAATGAAGTAGATTTCATTGATATTACTCCTATGCAAATCGTCTCTATTGCCGCCTCGCTTATTCCTTTCCTTGAGAATGACGATGCTAACCGTGCGTTAATGGGATCGAATATGCAGCGGCAAGCCGTGCCTTTAATTAAATCAGATGCACCTTTTGTCGGTACAGGGGTTGAAGGAGTGGTAGCAAAGGATTCCGGTGCTTCGGTACTCGCTTTACATGACGGTATAGTTGAGCAAGTTGATTCAAATAGAATTGTAATTAGAACTACGCAAGAAAAATCTGACGGCTCGCCTTCTGTCGATATCTATAATTTATTAAAATTCCAGAAATCTAACCACAATACTTGTATCAATCAAAAACCTTTAGTTAAAGTCGGTTATCACGTTAAGAAAAACGATATTATAGCTGATGGACCTAGTACCGATAACGGCGAGATTGCATTAGGTAGAAATGTGTTGGTCGCCTTTATTCCTTGGAGCGGCTATAACTTTGAAGATTCAATTTTAATATCGGAGCGTATAGTAAAAGAAGATGTCTTTACCTCTATTCATATTGAAGAATTTGAAGTAATAGCAAGAGACACTCGTCTTGGACCTGAAGAAATTACTCGTGACATACCTAATGTTAGTGAGGAAAGCCTCCGTCATCTTGATGAAGTAGGAATAATTTACGTCGGGGCAGAAGTAAAATCCGGTGATATTCTCGTTGGAAAAGTAACACCGAAAAGTGAATCACCGATTACGCCGGAAGAAAAATTACTGAGAGCAATTTTCGGAGAAAAAGCTTTTGACGTTAAGGATTCATCATTGCATGTGCCTTCAGGGGTTAGCGGCACAGTAGTAGAAGTTAGGGTATTTTCTCGCCGAGGAGTTGAAAAGGATGAGCGTGCAATCGCTATCGAAAGACAACAAATAGAAAAGCTCGCTAAAGATAGAGATGATGAGCTAGCAATTATTGAACATTTTGTGTTTGCTAGATTAGAAAAAATTCTAACAGGGCAAGTAATTGTTAACGGACCTAAATCAGTAAAAGCCGGTCAAGAGATTACTAAGAAAATGTTAGAAGATTTATCTAAAGGTCAGTTCTGGCAGCTTATAGTTGAAGATTCAACCGTAATGAATGAAATTGAGCAAATAAAACAACATTATGATGAGAAAAAAGATATTCTTAATAAAAGATTTACCACTAAAGTTGAAAAAGTGCAAAGTGGTGATGATTTACCGCAAGGGGCTTTAAAAGTAGTAAAAGTATTTATTGCTACTAAACATAAATTACAACCCGGCGATAAAATGGCAGGAAGACACGGCAATAAAGGGGTTATTTCTCGTATACTGCCGGAAGAAGATATGCCGTTTTTAGAAGATGGAACGGTAGTGGATATTGTGCTTAATCCTTTAGGGCTTCCTTCACGGATGAATATCGGACAGATTTTAGAGACACATCTCGGTTGGGCATCGGTCAATTTAGCTAAAAAAATATCCGGATTAGTTACTCAATATAAAAATGAAGAAATTAGTATAAAGGAAGTTAAATCTTTTATCTCCCATTTATACGGTGAAGCTGCTAACGAAATACTAAAAATGTCAGATGAAGAAATTATTAATTTCTGTCGAGAAAATAGTAAAGGAGTATATTTTGCGACGCCGGTATTTGATGGAGCAAAAGTTGAAGATGTTAAGGAAATGCTAAAGCTTGCCGATCAAGATACTTCAGGTCAAGTAAAATTAATTGACGGTAGAACCGGTGAATATTTTGATCGCCGAGTTACCGTCGGGCAAAAATATTTACTAAAATTACATCACTTGGTCGATAACAAAATTCATGCTCGTTCTATCGGTCCTTATAGTTTAGTAACTCAACAACCTTTAGGCGGAAAATCACATTTCGGTGGGCAACGTTTTGGAGAAATGGAATGCTGGGCACTGCAAGCTTATGGTGCTGCTTATACATTGCAGGAAATGTTAACCGTTAAGTCGGATGATGTAAACGGTAGGATCAAAATTTATGATTCTATAGTGCGGGGTGATAATAATTTTGAGTCCGGTATCCCTGAATCTTTTAATGTAATGATAAAAGAATTTAGATCGTTATGCCTTAACGTAAAACTTGAGGATGCAACTTCAAGTTAGGGAATTGGTCAGCTGTCATTGTGATAGGAAATTGTTGGGGCGGAAAAAGCGTTCGGTGTCATGCCGTGGCTTGACCACGGCATCCAGTCTTTTTATTAAGGTTTTTTCTGGATACCGTGGTCAAGCCACGGTATGACACTATACTTGTAATAACCATAATACGATAATTATGAACCACCCAACAATTCCTCATCACAATGACTACCTACATTACGAATAATATAAACCGTCTTATAAATTTTAGGGAAAAATATTTATGACTGGAGTGGTAAATTTTTACGGGCAATTGAGTAGCACTCAGCAATTTGATCAAATAAGGATCAATATAGCCAGCCCCGATCAAGTACGTTCGTGGTCTTTCGGTGAGGTAACAAAGCCGGAGACTATTAATTATCGTACTTTTAAACCGGAAAAAGATGGTTTATTTTGTGCTAGAATTTTCGGTCCGGTAAAAGATTATGAATGTCTTTGCGGTAAATATAAACGGATGAAAAATCGTGGTATTACCTGTGAAAAATGCGGCGTTGAGGTTACTGTTTCTAGGGTAAGGCGTGAAAGAATGGGACATATTGAGCTCGCCGCACCGGTAGCACATATATGGTTTTTAAAATCATTACCGTCAAGAATTAGTACGCTCCTTGATATGACGATGAGAGATATAGAAAAGATATTATATTTTGAAAGTTATGTAGTGATTGATCCCGGTCTATCGGTACTCCAAAAAGGTGAGCTTTTATCTGAAGAAGAATTGCAGAAAGCTAAAGATAAGTATGGAGAAGATAGTTTTACTGCATCTATAGGAGCTGAAGTTGTTCAGCAAATGCTTGCTGAGCTTGATTTCCCCAAATTAAAAGAACAGTTATATGAAGAATTATTAAACACTTCTTCAGAAGTTAAAAAGAAAAAGTTAGTAAAGCGCTTAAAATTAGTTGAAGATTTCCTTGAGTCGGAAAATAAACCGGAATGGATGATTATGAACGTCCTACCGGTGATTCCACCGGAAATAAGACCGTTAGTTATGCTTGACGGCGGGCGATTTACAACCTCTGATCTTAACGAACTTTACCGCAGAGTAATTAATAGAAATAATCGTTTAAAAAGGCTTATTGATCTAAGAGCACCTGACATAATAGTCAGAAATGAAAAAAGAATGCTTCAGGAATCGGTTGATGCATTGTTTGATAACGGTCGCCGTGGAAAAGCGGTAAAAAATGCCAATAAGCGTCCTTTTAAATCATTAAGTGATATGTTAAAAGGTAAACAAGGGCGTTTCCGTCAAAATCTTTTAGGCAAAAGGGTCGATTATTCCGGTCGTTCGGTTATTGTAGTAGGACCTGAGCTTAAACTGCATCAATGCGGTTTACCGAAAAAAATGGCACTAGAATTATTTAAGCCGTTTATTTATTCTAAGCTTGAATTATATGGAATTGCTACCACCATCAAGGCGGCTAAAAAAATGGTTGAATCGGAAAAACCGGAAGTTTGGGATATATTAGAAGAGGTTATAAGGGAACATCCCGTATTGCTTAATAGAGCTCCTACATTGCACCGCCTCGGGATACAAGCATTTGAGTCGTTATTGATAGAAGGCAAGGCTATTCAGCTTCATCCGTTAGTTTGTGCCGCTTTTAATGCGGATTTTGACGGCGATCAGATGGCTGTACATATTCCTTTGTCGATTGAGGCACAGCTTGAAGCTAGGGTATTTATGATGTCTACTAATAATATCTTAAGCTCTGCAAACGGCAGACCGATTATTGTTCCCGATAAAGATATAGTTCTTGGTCTTTACTATTTAACCCTTGCTTTTGATAATGAAGCCGGTGAAGGGATGATATTTGCCGATTTAGCGGAAATGGAACATGCTTTATATGAGAAAGTTATAACTATTCATACAAAAATAAAATTTCGTCGGAAGCAATTAAATGCCGAAGGAGAAATGAGTTCTACTATAGTGGATACTACTTTCGGTAGGTTAATGGTCGGTGAATTATTGCCGGCTAATCCTAACATAGGGTTTAAATTTATCAATAAACCGCTAACTAAAAAAGATATATCGGCGGTAATAGATTTGGTATATCGTCATTGCGGTCAAAAGGCTACGGTAATTTTTGCTGACCAATTAATGAAACTCGGCTTTAAATATGCTTGTTCTTCCGGTATTTCTTTTGGCATGGATGATATGGTCGTACCGAAATCTAAAGGTGCTCATATAGAAGAAACACGTACTGAGGTAAAAGAATTCGAACAACAATATGCTAACGGTTTAATTACTTACGGTGAGAAATATAATAAAGTAATAGATTCTTGGTCAAGATGTACCGATAAAGTGGCAAACGACATGATGAAAGAGATTGCCACGCTTGCAGTTAATGATGAGCCGAATCATCAAAAAATAAATTCTATTTATATGATGGCGACTTCGGGTGCAAGAGGCTCGTTCGCACAGATTAAACAGCTAGGCGGTATGCGTGGCCCAATGACTAAATCAAATGGTCAAATTATTGAGACCCCGATTATTTCCAATTTCCGTGAAGGGTTAACGGAATTTGAGTGTTTTATTGCTGCCAACGGTATGCGTAAAGGGCAGATAGATACGGCTCTAAAAACTGCAAGTTCCGGTTATTTAACCAGGAAATTAGTAGATGTTGCACAAGATTGTATTATTACGGAAATAGATTGCGGAACAAGTAAAGGTATTGAAGTAAAATCTATTATCGACGGCGGTGAAGTTATGGTGGCTCTTGCCGATCAAGTTTTAGGACGTACCGTTGCTATTAATACCTATCATCCAATTACTAACGATTTAATTCTTAGCACGGGCGAGTTGATTAATGAAGCTAAATTAGAAGAAATTGAATCTGCGGGCTTAGATAGGCTCATGGTTAAATCCGTTTTAACATGTGAAAGTACTACCGGTCTATGTAGTACCTGCTACGGTAGGGATCTTGCTACCGGTTCATTAGTGGCTGAAGGTGAGGCTATCGGTGTAATTGCGGCACAATCGATCGGTGAGCCGGGTACTCAGTTAACTATGAGAACTTTCCATATCGGTGGAGCGTCAACTAAGGGTGCGGAAGTATCTTCCGTAGAAGCTTCTTACGATGCAAAAGCTAAAATCTTAAGCCGTAACGTTGTTATTAATTCTGAAGGACGCAAGATTGTTATGAGTCGTAACTGTGAATTATTGTTACTTGATAGTAACGGTAATGAGAAAGCTCGTCATAAAATACCGTACGGTGCTAGATTGCTGGTTGATGATATGGATATAGTTACTAAAACACAAAAATTGGCTGAGTGGGATCCTTATACCGTGCCGATTATTACCGAAAAATCCGGTAAAGTCTTGTTTAAAGACATGGTAGAGGGAATTTCTATTCGTGACGTAACCGACGAGGCAACGGGTATTGCTAGCAAGGTTGTTATTGAATCAAAGCAATATTCACACGGTGCAGAGTTACGCCCTCGTATTCAATTACTTGATAACAAAGGAGAAGTCATTACGTTATTAAACGGCCTGGAAGCTAGATATTACTTACCGGTCGGAGCAATTTTAAGTGTGGAAGACGGAATGCAGATATCGATAGGCGATATAGTAGCACGTATTCCAAAAGAATCGACTATGACCAAAGATATTACCGGTGGATTGCCGAGAGTTGCTGAGCTGGTAGAGGCAAGGCGACCGAAAGATCATGCCGTGATTGCCGAAATAGACGGCAGAGTTGAATTCGGTAAAGACTATAAGTCCAAAAGGCGTATAGTTATTCACCCCGGTGATAGCTCAACCCCTATTGAATATATGGTACCGAAAGGTAAGCACGTAGTAGTAAATGAAGGGGATTTTGTAAAAAAAGGTGATTTATTAATTGACGGTAATCCGGTATTGCAAGATATCTTAAAAGTAATGGGTGTAGAAATACTTGCTAATTACATAGTAAAAGAAATTCAAGCGATATACCGCTTGCAAGGTGTAAAAATTGACGATAAGCATATAGAGGTAATAATTCGTCAAATGTTACAAAAAGTAGAAATTACCGATTCCGGCGGAACTACCTTATTAATAGGTGAAAAAATAGACCGTCGTGAATTCACCGAAATAAACGAGAAAGCTATTAAAAACAATCTAAAACTGGCTGAAGCTCAAGCAATATTGCAAGGTATTACTAAAGCTTCGCTGCAAACTAGGTCATTTATTTCTGCTGCTTCGTTCCAAGAAACTACAAGAGTTTTAACCGAAGCGGCTATTGCCGGTAAAGTTGATAAATTGCTTGGATTAAAAGAAAATGTTATTGTCGGACGTTTAGTACCGGCAGGCACAGGTTTCTATATGAATAAAATGCGTAAGCTTGCAGCAAAACTTGATCAAGAAAACGCTTCTTAGTATGTTGGTGTCATTCCCGTGAGGCATTGTTGCGTGGATCGAATTTTTGCAAAGCGTACGGTGTCATGCCGTGACTTGATCACGGCATCCAGTCTTTTTATTAAATTTGTTTGTGGATGCCGTGATCAAGTCACGGCATGACAACATACTTGTAATAACCATAATACGGTAAATTATGATCCACGCAACAATGCCTTCCCGTGAAAGCGGGAACCCAGTTTTTTTATTAAGGTTTTTTCTGGATACCGTGGACAAGCCACGGTATGACACCATAACTTGTAATCACTATAATACACTCCTACTTCACTTCCTCTATTTGCTCGATAGCGTCGCTTGCTTCAACTTCGATAATTTCCGATTTTGAGGAAACAATTTGATAACGCTCTAGTGCTTGTGGAAGAGTTTTATTGCCGCCGTCAATACCGAGTTTGTTAATATTTTTAACGCGGCTTATAAAATTACGATTAAATGAACCGGCAAATTTATCGTAATTAGTAACCATATTTTGTAAATTATTGCCGATCTTTTGAGAATAATCAGCTATGGTACCTATTGAACCTAATAACTTCCTGACTTCTTCTATAATAATCTTATAATTTTCGGAACGCCTATGGTCGGTAATTTGAAATCTTGCAAATGATAACATATTCATAATCCCGCTAGGACCTACCGGAAATATATTATTTGTCCAAGCTTTTTGCAAAAAATCGGGATCGGCGGCAAGGATTTTCTCAACGGCTTGCTCGGTTGGCAAAAACATTAACGTTATAATATTGTTATAATTTTCTTCTTTACTATGTAAATTGGCTAAAATATTTTCAGCATAATCTTTATTGGCAAGAGACTTCAAATGATAATTCATAGTCTTGCTAAGATTTGCCGAATTTTGCTCATCTACTAGAAATTTAGAGGCTTTAGCATCGACAACCATTAAATTACCGGAAGGAAGGAAAATTAATGCATCAGGTCTGAGTCGTGCGTTATCTTGTGTTGTTAAGCCGTATTGAATGATGAAATCTAAGTTAGGGCGTAAGCCCGATGATTTCAAAATATTCTCTAAGGTAATCTCGGCAAGTAGCCCTGCACCGATCGGAGAAAGCAGCGATTGCTTGATTAAATCAACAGTTCCTTTTGATTGTTCTATATCTTTATTTAGTGCTCCCACCATCGTAATTAATCGCTCAAACTCGCTATTAAATTTTCCGGAAGCGGTAGCAATATTTTTCTCCGAAAGCTCCCTTGCTGCCGTATTTTCCATTTTATGAATTTCGATTAATTGCTTAGATAAATCCTTACCTAAATCAAACAAAGCAGCTTTAGCCGATGAAAAGGACTCATTTCTTATTCTTTCAGAATCATTAATAGTCTGCTCTTGATATTCAATTTTACAATTAAGCTGTTCTATTTTTTGTAAATGAGTGATTTTTTCCTGATTAAGCAGCTGGTTACTGTTAGTTAGCTCCAAATTATGATCGGCTAAAAATTTTAACTCAGCTTTTAAGGTTTTAGTTTTGATATAAAACCGAACTAGTAGACCAAAGAAAGTAAAATAACTAATTATTAAGAGTAATAGTAAATAAAGCATGTTTTTTTATTTAATGTTTTATATAAAAAAGAGAAGCGAGATATCCCTTGGTGCCGGTGTTGTTGCATGGAGCAAATTTTTGCAAAGCGTTCGGTGTCATGCCGTGACTTGATCACGGCATCCAGTCTTTTTATTAAGGTTTTTTCTGGATACCGTGGTCAAGCCACGGTATGACACCATACTTGTAATAACCATAATACGGTAAATTATGAGCCATGCAACAACGCTTACCGGCTTTCACAATGACGAGCTACGTTTAATCCACCCTATCCTCTAGCGGTTCTACAGGCTGGGCAGGTTTTAATAATTCCGGAGTTAATATCAGTTTCATTTTTTTTTCGATATTAGTGAGGAAAGAAAGATGATTATTATGAGGTTGTTGTATAACCGCATATTTATCCCATTCTGGATATTGCCTATTCAAATTCCTTTGAGGATTTTGCGGGCCGTAAACCTCTATGCTACCAAATTGATATTTTTTTAGTGGAAATAATTCATTATCATAAAAAAAATCTTTTGGAAATTTATTACGTGCTTCTATGTTAGTATATATAAATTTACTATTTTCTTGGTGAAAAATAAAAATATCTAAGCAAACTTTTTGACATATACCGTAAATTCTCTCATGTTTGATATGATAGCCAAGTTTTATAAACTCAGGTAATATTTTTTGCAGCTTTATTTCGTTATCATGCATCACCCCTATATCTAAATCATCATCAAAAGGGATTATACCTTGATGCCTCACCGCTCCGAGTAGAGTACCGCCTTCAATCCAATATGGTATATTGTGTTTGGTTAATATTTCGTGGGTATCTTTCATTAATTGGTAAAGATTAAGTGCTGTGGCTTCACTAATCGCATAACTTTTTACTTGTTCATCGGTAGGCGTAACATATCGCCAATCATGCTCCCATGCGTAATTATAAAAAAGCCAGAAAGCGAAAATAATAATAATTATTCCCACAAGTTTGGTAGGTAAAGTATTTTTACGTCTATTAAATTTTCTATTGATAAACATAATTTACATTTATTTTATAAAATAATATTAACTACAATTCCGCCTTCTTGTAAATAATATTTTATAAATTCTGCTGAGGTTACGCTCGTTAAATCTGCTGTTAAATCAGGTGATAATTCTATACCTTTAACTTCGATTAGATTAATCGGAGCTTTAATTGAAAGATTTTTCTCGGCTTTAAATTTTCGTACTAAATCCAAAATTTCTAATAAGCCTTCTGCCTGTTTTGAATCTATAATATAGTTTAAATTATCATAATTTGACCAGTTACCTTTTTCATGGATAGAGCCGCCTTCACTATATAAAAGCCGGTAAATCTCTTCAGTAATATGCGGTAAAAAAGGTGCAAATAGCTTTAATAAAACTTGCATGACATGATAAAGGGTAAGGATAGCACTATGTTGTCCTATAGGATTTGTATTATCTTCGTTATAACTTCTAGTTTTACTAATTTCTAGATAATTATCACAAAATACCGACCAAAAGAATTTTTCTATTAAATGCATGGCATTTGCATATTCATAATTCTGCATCTCAATTGTCGCTTGTTTGATTAGCTCTATCAGTTTGTTAATCATCCATTTATCTAAATCATGAGTGATTTTTTCGCTTATTTTTAAAAGATCGTTATTTTTATCTTTTGCATCTAACTTATCAAAATGAATAGAGACGAATTTAGCGGCATTCCATAGTTTATTAACTAATCTTTTGCCGTTTTTCATTACATCTTCGCAGTAAGCAGTATCAGCTCCAAGCTTTGAGTTTGCTGACCAATAACGGATTACGTCGGAGCCATACTGCTCTAACAGCTTTTCAGGTACTAAAACATTGCCTTTTGATTTAGACATTTTACTACGATCTTCAGCCAAGCACCAACCGCTAACCATGATATTTTTCCACGGCAAAGTATTTTGATGCAAATGAGCTTTTAAGATAGTGTAAAATGCCCAAGTTCTAATGATTTCGTGTGCTTGCGGTCTTAAATCCATCGGAAATAATTTAGCATGCTTCTCTTTATCTACAATAAAACTATCCGATATACCGTGACTACTAAGCTGCGGTGAAATCGAGCTTGTCGCCCAAGTATCCATTACGTCGTAATCCGGTTCAACTTCCTCTTTGGTATAACCAACAGGCAAATCCTTTAACGGATCAATCGGCAATTGTGAAATGTCAGCATATAAAATTCTACCTTCTTCGCCTGCTCGCTTGGAATACCAAACAGGAAATGGAACGCCAAAATAACGCTGGCGGCTTATACACCAATCCCAGCCAATCGCATTAATCCAATTCTGTAGCCGAATTTTCATATTTTTAGGATGCCAATTTAATTCATTTGCTCGCTTAAGCAATTCCTCTTTATGGTCTATTGTTCGAACGAACCATTGCGGCACGGTGAGTATTTCAAGTGGTGCACCTGAACGCTCCGCACATTTTACGGTATGAGTAATTTCTACCTGTTTTATAAGTAGATTTTGCTCTTTTAAAATATTAATAATTTTTTCTCGTGCTTCCTTTATTTTCAAGCCGTCTATCTGAATTGAATCATGAGGAAAATCTATAGTACCTTTTTTAGTAATAATAATTTTTAAAGGTAAATTATGAGCTTTCCACCAAGTAATGTCGGTTTGATCGCCGAAAGTACAGCACATAACAAGCCCGCTGCCTTTACCCGGTTGTACTAAAGGATCGGCAAGCAAAGGCACTTTAACATCAAAAAGCGGTGTTACGGCAAATTGACCTGCTAAATGTTTATATCTCTCATCTTCGGGGTGATAAAATACGGCGACGCACGCCGGTAATAACTCCGGTCTCGTGGTGGCTATAGTAAGCGGTTCACCCTTTTCAGTTTTAAAGTTAATATAATTCATTTGTGAAGTTTTTTCGATGTCTTCAATATCGGCTTGTGCAAGAGCCGTGCCGTCAACAGGATCCCATAAAATAGGTTGATTATTGCGATAAACTTCGCCTTTTTGTACTAAATCTAAAAAAGACATTTGCGATATTTTTCGAGATAATGGACTAATAGTTTGATATTCTAAATTCCAATCTACCGATAAGGCTATTTGATTAAATAAATTTCTAAATTTTTCTTCTTCGCTTTTAACTACTTCCTTGCAAATTTCAATAAATTCCTGACGATCCATGTGAGATGCTTTAATTTTTTTTTGCTTCTCTACTAAGCGTTCCGTCGGGAGTCCGTTATCGTCAAAGCCCATCGGGTAAAAAATATTTTTACCCGTCATACGCTGAAAACGTACGATAAAATCCGTTTGCGTATAGCTATAAACATGTCCGATATGTAGCTGCCCCGAAACGGTCGGCGGCGGAGTGTCTACTATAAATGTTTCTTCTTTAGCTATATTCTCGTCATAAGCATAAATTTGTTTTTCTTGCCAAAATTCTTGCAATTTTTTTTCGTTTTCAGAAAAATTATAATTCTTTGGAAATTCTTTCATGGGTTTTTAGTTACTGGATTGTTATTTTAAAATAATTATATTTAATCGTAGCGATCTTTACGATGTTGTATTACTAATATGTTAATAGTTATATCTATTATTTGATAAATTACTCTATAATCACCAATTCTGAGAGAACGACAGCCTTTTAAGTTGTATCTTAAAGGCTTACCAAATTTTATTGGATCAGATAATAATTTTTTTTCAATAGTTAATTTTATTAAGGAGTTAGTTGATGTCGAAAGTTTAGGAATATCTTTGTATACAACTTGGTCTGAATAGATAAGGTTATACATTGAGCTTATTTCCAAGCATCTGCATGACTAACCCATTTTTTAGTATTGCGTATCCTTTCATCGGCAAGTTTAGCAAATACTTTGTCTTCTTGAAGTTCTAGGCTAGTTATAATAAGGTCTCTTGCTACCTTAGATAATGATTCATTATTGACTTTGGCAAAACCTGCAATTTCATTAAAAATTTCTTCGTCTAAAGATACCAATAATCGTTTAGCTGCCATAATATTCTTCCAAAGTTCTTTAATATAAGGTATCATGTTTGATACAAAACATCAATATTTTTGTACAAAAATGCCAACCAAATTCTTTCTTACTTTGAAGCTGATGAGGATAAACAGCCCTACCGGCTATCTATTAGTATTTTTTCCGGCACTTTATGGGCTATTACTTGCTAAGCCTACAATATTAGAATTAATAAAATTAGTGCCGGTATTTTTCTTGGGTAGTGTAATTACCAGAAGTGCAGGCTGCGTAATTAACGATATATTTGATAAGAATTTTGACAAACATGTTGCTAGAACTAAAGAAAGACCTTTAGCAAACGGATCATTAACCGTTAAAGACGCTTTGATTTTGCTAATTATATTATTAATTTGCTCCTTATTAATTTTATTATCGTTGAATAAGACGGCTATATATATCGGTTTTTTTGCTTTTATGATGATTATGTTATATCCGTTAATGAAGCGTGTTACTCACTTCCCGCAAGTATTTTTAGGATTAACTTTTAATCTCGGCGTATTAATCGGCTATGCTGCGATATTAGATAAGCTCACTATACAAGCCTTTATTATGTATATAGCATGTTGTAGCTGGACAGTAGGTTATGATACAATTTACGGCTTTATGGATTTGGTCGATGATAAAAAAATAGGCGTAAAGTCTCTTGCAAGATGGCTAGAAAATAAAAATTATAAGCTTTGGCTATGTAGTTTTTATTTAATCTTTATAACCTTATTCCTTTCAAGTACAATTATAGCCCATTATTCAATTAGTTATATCGCTGTTTTATTGGCTTTAATAATCTTGTTACGGCAAGCGGCAATATTAAATATTAACGATCCCGCTAATTGCCTTGCAATATTTAAAAATAATAATTATGTTGGTTTAATGTTAGTTTTGGCTTTGGCGGTAAATTAAAACCCGTTATTGCAAGCAACAACGCTTCATAGAGCTTTGCTTTTAACTGTTTTAAAGTCTATACATCTAAGCCAAGCTTCCCAGTCACGCCTGCCTAAATCTTTTTCAAACGATAATATATCTTGTAACGTTTGCCGACATACTTCTTTAGAAGGAGTGATTAATTCTTGCTCTCCCCTATAAGCTAAGCATTGCGTTTTGCAAGCTTGTTCCAAATTATAACTATAAAACATGGTTTCATGAATTGTTTTCCCGCAAGTAATTACTCCGTGATTACGCAAAAACATTACATAATTTTGCCCAAGGTCATTAACCAGTGCTGCACTTTGATTGTTATTAAGCACTAAAGAACCGTAATCATGATACGAAACTCTTTCATAAAAATGTAATGCCCACTGGCTAATCGGTAATAACCCGTATTGCATCGACGAAACCGCAACACTTGCCGGCGTGTGAAAATGAAATATAGCAGAAATATCAGACCGTGCTTTATATATATTACCGTGAATAAAATAGCCGGTTTTATTATATTGATATTCACTTCCCTCTAAAACTTTCCCTTCTAAGCTAACTTTAAGTAGATTGTCTCGGGTTACTTCCTCAAATCTTAGACCAAAAGGATAAATATAATAAAAATCAGCATTTAAGGGTCTTGCGGATAAGTGAGTATAAGTATGGTCGTCCATAGCTAAATACGCCATTATTCGGTAGGCAGCAGCCAGATTATATTTTATATCGGTCATGAGTTTTTAATTAATGATTAATATATGTACCCTCTATTCAATCAAGCTCATTTACAAAAGGTTTATAGATAATTTTATTTTCTTCTGAAAAATCTTTATTAATTATGGAATTTTCAGGGGCTTTCATACATTCTTTTAAATATTTATTATTTAAATAGGGAGCTAAGGAATAATTTAACATATAACACTGCAAACCATCCTGTTTATTACCAAAATCAAAATTCACTTCTACGCCCTGTTCTAGCAGTTTCTTTACTATTTCGCTTTGCTCATTAAAAATTTTTTGAGGCAGCGATAATTGTTTTATTCTTAAGGTATTTTTAACTACCGAAAATGATGCAACAGCAAGTAATACCGCAAAAATAAATAATTCTTTTTTATTTTGATTGAATAACTCATGTTACGCAGTGAAGGTTGCAAGAAGTGTAAAATTAATATAAGAAATGAGGAGATAAACAATAATCACGGAAATAAGAATTGAAAGAAAAATTACTTGATATTTATAC
>JAJIYK010000129.1 GCA_020881235.1 Rickettsia endosymbiont of Oxypoda opaca
AATAAAGCAGTATTAGGCTTATTTTAGAGTCTTTTTATGACATTATAGACTGGATTCCGTGGTCGTAGCCACGGAATGACAGAATTTTCACCTCTTTATTTAAACGTTCGTACAGCAGTGGGTCAAGCCACGGTATGACAATACTTCATGGCATAACACCATACTTTTAAGAATTACTCGCTTCCTTCATTCTAGTACCTGCTCTAAAAACCGGTTGCTTATAAGCAGGAATGGTCATTTTTTCTTTTGTTTTTGGGTTACGCCCTTCACGTGTTGCTCTGTGCTGAACCATAAATGAACCGAAACCTATTAAACTAACGCCTTTGCCACGTTTAATTGCTTCAAGAATACTCTCTAGAACTAAGTTAAGTGATCTTTCAGCCTCGGCTTTTGTCAGTGATTTATCTGTAGAATTTTTAGAATGTCCTAAATCAACCATTAAATTAATTAATTCTGCTTTATTCATTCCTTTATTTACTGCTTTATTCATAATGAAATTAACTCCTATTTGATAATTTATAGTATTAAACCTGAGGTACTAATGATAATATATACAACTAGCTATAATATACATCAATACATATTTTTATTTTTAGCGTACAAAAATGATTATAACAAACCATTAATTGACTGCAAATGAGAGTTATTTGTAAAGTTTAAATATCTATGTTTATTATGTAATTTTATAAAAATATGTAACCATATTACATCAGTTTTGTCTTTCAAGCTAAATATAATTGAATAATTTTAATGGAAACGTATAATCATGAATAGTACGAACTCTATAAATACATACTTATTTGCTTAGAAAAAGTTACTCATCCCTATTTTTGGTTATATAAATGCTATTATCTGAAATTTGTATAAAACGTCCGGTATTTGCGACGGTTTTAAGCCTGATTATCATAACACTCGGGGCGGTGTTTTTTACTAAATTACAAATTAGAGGTACACCTGATATTTCAGTACCCATTATTAACGTCACGGCTCTTTACCCGGGAGCCGACGCTTTATATATGGAAAAAGAAATTACCACCCGTATTGAAAAAGCTTTAAAGACGGTTAAAAACCTTGACTTTACAACCTCCCAAAGCTCAACAGGGCAAAGTAATATAACTTTGTCTTTTCTGTTATCTACCGATATTGAGGTAGCTCTAAATGACGTACGCTCCAAAGTCTCCGACATAACTTATATGTTTCCTAAAGATATGAAAGCACCGTCGGTAGCAAAGCTTGATGCCGATAGTTTTCCGAGTCTTTTTTTAAGCATTGAAAGTAATCAATATAATGATTTAGAGTTAACGAAAATTGTTGAAGATAGCTTGCAGACTCCTTTAGATAAGCTTGAAACGGTCGGACAATCAAATATATACGGCGGATATGATTATGTCATGAAAATAGAACCCGATCCTAAAAAATTATATCAGTATAAAATTTCTCCGTTAGAAATTGAAGCAGCCATTACTGAACAAAATAAGGATTACCCGGCGGGAACAATCAAGACGGGTATCAATAACTTTATAATAACCCTTGCAGGGTCTTTAACTAAACCGGAAGAATTCGGCAATATTATACTAAAAGCCAGAGGCGGCGGAATAATAAAATTAAGAGATGTAGCAAAAGTATATTTAGGTGCTCCCGATCAAGATGTTATTTTTAGATATAACGGCAAAAGCTCTATTGCTCTTGGGCTTATAAAAGAATCAAAAGCTAATATTATAGATTTATCAAATGAGGTGAGAAGTGTTTTAGATCAAATTAAAGCATCATTACCGAGCGGTATAAATGTCAGTATTGCCTATGACGGTGCAACACCGGTCAATGCCTCGGTCTATGCCGTGTTTCGTACTATTTTTGAAGCTTTAATATTAGTAATTTTAGTTACTTATTTATTCCTAGCATCAGCTAGAATTACTTTAATTCCCTTTGTAACGATTCCGGTATCGTTAATCGGTACTTTTAGCGTTATGTATGCAATGGGCTTTTCTATTAATATCTTCACTCTTCTAGCGATGATTTTAGCTATCGGGTTAGTAGTCGACGATGCAATCGTTATGCTTGAAAATATTTTTAGATATAACGAAATGGGACACCCGCCGATAGAGGCAGCTTTTCTTGCTTCCAAGGAAATCGGTTTTGCTATTATCGCCATGACTATTACCCTTGCCGCCGTATTTTTACCGATCGGCTTTATCGACGGCTTTGTCGGTAAATTATTTATCGAATTCGCTTGGACTTTAGCATTTTGCGTTTTACTCTCAGGCTTTGTTGCACTAACGTTAACACCGATGATGGCAAGCCGCATGATCAAAAAACATGATAAGCCGTTACCGAAATTTTTAGCTAAATTTAATGAAATTCTGCAACTTGTGCAAAGTAAATATCTTTATTATTTAAATCTTACCTTTGATAATAAAAAGAAGTTTTCCCTTATTATTGCTTTATCTTTCATAGTGTTAATAATCAGCTTTAAATTTGTGCAAAAAGTTTTTGTTCCGCAAGAAGATGACGGATTTTTGCAGCTTTCTTTTACCGGACCTGAAGGTTCAAGCATCGAACACTCGACAAAGGCAGTTATAGAAGCCGAAAAAATCTTGGCAAATTATAAAGAAATACTCGGTTATTTAATGGTGGTCGGTTATAACGGTAGCGATAGCGTTTTTGCTTATGTTCCCCTTAAAGACTGGAGTGAAAGAGCACGTTCACAAGAAACTATTAAGAATATGCTTAATGCACAATTTGCAGAAATACCGGGTATGTCGATTTTTGCTATGGATCCACGATCAATGGTTAGTAATAATGCTCAAAGCCCGATCGCATTTACTTTGCAAACAACACTTGAATATGACGATTTAGATAAATTATCCGATAAATTTGTCGATTTGATGAAAGCAAATCCTGTATTTTCTAACGTAAATAGGGATTTGCAGTCGGCAATGCCGACGATTAATATCGATATTGATCGTGATAAAGCGTATTTATACGGGATGAGCATGGGAAATATAGGAAGAACCGTACAATATTTACTTGCCGGTCAACAAATCGGCGATTTTAGAATGGGCAACGATTTATATAATGTCGTATTACAATATAATTTAAAAGATCGTAATAATGTTAATGACTTTAGTAAAATTCTAATTCCGGCAAAAAATAATACTATGCTACCGCTTAGAGTAATTGCCAAAATGACGGAGAAAGTATCGGTAAAATCATACGGTCATTATAATAATTCAAAAGCAGTTACTATTTCATCCGACTTAGCTCCGGGACAGAAAATCGGCGACGCAATAAAAGAAATTAATAATATAAGCGACAAGCTACTCGACCCTAGCACCACAATACTTGAATATATAGGTGAAATTAAACAAATGAGTGAGTCGGATAGTAATATGCTTATGACTTTCTTATTTGCTCTAATATTTATTTATTTAGTACTCTCTGCACAATTTGAAAGCTTTATTGATCCTTTGTTAATATTGCTTGCCGTACCTTTCTCAATAACAGGGGGAGTATTAACTCTTTGGCTATGCGGTAACAGCCTCAATATGTACAGCAATATCGGTCTTATTACTTTAGTCGGATTGGTTACTAAAAATTCTATTATGATAGTAGAATTTGCCAATCAGTTAAAAGAACAAGGTGCAAATATTAGAGAAGCAATAGTTAAATCCTGTAGCCTCCGATTACGACCGATATTAATGACAACACTTGCCTCAATAGTAGGTACATTGCCGCTAGTCTTTGCTTCCGGTGCAGGTGCCGCCGCCCGTAACTCTATCGGTTTGGTAATAGTCGGGGGCATGAGCATTGGGACTATATTTACTATTTTCGTTATTCCCGTAATATATCAAACCTTTAAACGGGATTAATTGCTTTCAGTAAAATAATAGTCATCCTGAATTTATTTCAGGATCTACTATAAGAGATGCTGAAACAAGTTCAGCATGACAAAAACTGGATGGCCACGACGCCAAGAGGCGTCTCGCCATGACGATTCCGGAAGCCATGCAACAACGTCTATGCAGCTTTATAGAATTTAAATTATATTAATATATACATTTAAAAATTATTAGCAAATTGTAAGAGTAAAAAACGCTTCCTAATTTTATTACTTTAAATTTTCAATAGAAAATGTTATAAATATTAATCTAATAAATCTAGGTTAATTTTTATGGAAGATATCAATTGCTGGGAAGAAAAGTTTGAGATGTGCTGTTATGCCGCAAAGCTATTGGATAAGATTACGTCTTTAAACAAGTTAGCACGATATCCGGTAGACCTTAGGGAAGTTAAAAAGGGTTTATATTACGCTCGGAAATATCACGGCACACAAATGCGACAACCAGGCGACCCTTATTATTCTCACCCTGTAGAGGTGGCTTATTTGTTAGCCGAGTTTACAGCAACCGAAGTACCTAAGCTTTTCATCCCTAGTATGTTAAATGCTGCTTTATTACATGATACAATAGAGGATACGCCTCTTACGGAAGAGGATATCGCTAAGATTTTTGATAGAAATATAGCAAACCATGTAGAAGGTTTAACTCGTGTAAAATCTTATGGCAAAATCAGTGCTGAAGAAAGTTTAATTTTATTAGTTAAGCAAGGAAGACACGAAACAGCACTTATAAAGCTTTTTGATCAAGTACATAATATACAAACGTTAGGAGCTAAATCACCTGAAAAAATACAGAAAATTATAAAAGAAACGTTAAAAAGTTTTATAACGCTTGCTGTATATCTTGCAATACCGAAAATAGAGCAACAATTTTATCAACTTTGCTTCCAGGTACTTAATAAAACTCCACTCATTGAGAGAACTCTCTTGCCTTATGATATTAATTTGCCGCTTCTAGTTTTTCAAAATGATTTCTACCGTAATAATAGCTAACAAGTGCTGGGGTGATAAGGACCAATAATCCCCAATGACCTAAGTATTCTACTAAATATACAAGTCCAAAAGAGGTGATAATATACATTACAGCTCGCGATAAAGCGTAGATAAAGCCAGCACATGTAAAACGTTTAAACACAGGAAAATGTTTATAAAGTATTGGTACTGCTGGAAATCCGGTAGGACCTAAAATAATTATTGATAATTGAAACGCTAGCAATTCAGTAACGGTAGTCATATTATATAATAAATAAATACAAGGAATAATAATTACTGCAAAGATAATAAACCTTATTTTAAGAATTTTTAAAGGCTTTATAGTATAAGATAGCCAAGTTAAAACTATAGCATTTAATGTAGATATTAAAGAAACAACTAAATTATGACTAATAATTTGTTCAGCAGAATACCCAAAAGAAGTTTTAAGAATATTACTACTAATATATATAAGTGGTATAAAACCATATTGGCCAAACAGATATTAAAGCAAAATTAGATAATATCGTTTTTATATTTACTTTTTCATCAAAAATAGGATTATCTTTAAATACATCAACTTCGATATTTATTAATTTAATGTTTTGTTCTACACGACGCTTAGCATCAACAAACTCTGGTGTTTCACGAAGAGTGGTACGTGCTACTGATCCAATCAATGCGATACCTGCTCCTAATATAAAAGCAAAACGCCAGTTTAACCCCACCGCCATAATAAAATTTGCTGTACCTAAAGCTACAGTAGTACCTATAGAAATAGCAACCGACATAAAGGCAACGGCTGGATACTGAGCAGGAGGTTTAATTAATTCTGTTAAATATAGTTCAGCTCCTACAACTTCCCCCATAGAAGACATGCCTTGTAACATACGGCATATGGTAATTATTACAGTAGCAATTAATCCTTTTTCCGCATAAGTAGGGCTAACAGCTATAGTAGCACACGATATAGCCATCATGAAAGTAGTAATAATAACGGTAGATTTACGCCCTATATTATCCCCTATCCAGCCAAATACAAGAGCTCCAAAGGGTCTAAAAACAAATGTAGAACAGAAAGCAGTAGCAGAATAAATAGCTGTGGTATGAGGATCGGCTTTTGGAAAAAACAACTCATTCAGCAGTACCGCCATATGGACATACAACATTAAATCAAAATATTCAAGGAAGGTACCTATGGATAGTAACCCGATAGCTTCCTTTTGTTGTCTAGTTAAACTCTTTTGCTCTACTTCATATCCTAACATTTCTTTACGTTTTATTTAAATATAAAAAAGTTATATTTTTTTCGTTGAAAGTCAATAAAAAAATTTGTTGAAATAGTAATAAATTTTACTGTTATTATAGTTTTAGTTTAAAAATGAGAGGGAAATTTTAAGTATTTATATATGCACTTAGTTAAAGTATTTTCTGCTAACAACAAACTCGTTATCTCATGGAAAACTGCAACCGTAGTAGTTTCGCCCTTCCCGCCTTCAAAGCCGAATATCCGGAGCTTTACGGGCTGCTCCTCACAGAAACAACCGGCGTTGTTGCATGGCTCGATAAAAGTAGCAGTATGTCATTCTAGCTAAAGGCGGGAATCCAGAGAATATTTAAGCGAATTATGGTTATTACAAGTATGGTGTCATACCGTGGCTTGACCACGGTATCCAGAAAAAACCTTAATAAAAAGACTGGATGCCGTGACCAAGGAACTAGAATGACACCGTACGCTTTGCAAAAATTCTATCCATACAACAATACCCTTAACCTTTATAGTAAGGTTTGTAATAAAACATATTTAAATTATTACCCTTTCACTACGGCGGCTACTTCATCGGCAAAGTTTTTTTCTTCCTGTTCTATGCCTTCACCAAGTTCGTATCTAATGAATTTTGTGATTTTAATATCTGCCCCTAATTTTTTAGCAGCATTAGCAATAACTTCGGAAACTCGGAGTTTAGTATCAAATAAAAAATTCTGTTCAAGTAATACAACTTCTGCTAGGAATTTACGTATTCTTCCTTCTACCATTTTAGCGATTATATCGTCGGATTTACCGGCAGCTTTTGATTGCTCAAAGAATATTTTCCGCTCACGCTCTATTAAGGCAGGGTTTAAGCTTGATTCATCCAAACTTTGTGGATTGTTACCCGCAATATGAACGGCAATTTGCTTCCCTACTTCTTCTAGTCCGGCTTTATCTTTAGCAGTTGATTCGAGTCCTACTAATACGGAAATTTTACCCAAATTTTTTGTAACTTCATTATGAACATATGAGCCGATTACTCCTTCAGATACTTTTAATATATCCATACGCCGTAAAGTTAAATTTTCGCCGATAGTAGCAACATTTTCTAAAATTTCTTCGTTAACCGACTTACCGTTTGCTAATTTAACTTCTTTTAGTTCGTCAATATTTTTTAGTTTTATTGCACTATCGGCAATATTTCTTACTAAATCTTGAAATTGCTCATTACGGGCAACAAAATCCGTTTCGGAATTCACCTCAACGAGTACACCGATTAGACCATCAACTTTTACGGCAGTTAACCCTTCAGATGCAACTCTACCGGCTTTTTTTGCTGCGGCAGATAAGCCTTTTTGCCTTAACAAGTCAACAGCCGCTTCAAAATCACCTTTAGTTTCAATTAAAACTTTTTTGCAATCCATCATTCCGACACCGGTTTTTTCTCTTAATTCCTTGACGTTTGCAGCACTTATAGTTACTTCACTCATATTTTATTTGCTCCTTTTATTTGTTCTATTCTCTTATGTATAGGCTCCATAATCGTCATTGAGAGCCGCTGTAGGCGTTGTTGGAGGGATCGAAAAATGGCTTCAATGTCATGCCGTGACTTGATCACGGCATCCAGAAAAATAAAGCCATATTAGACTTATTTTAGAGCCTTTTTATGGCGTTATAAAACTGGATTCCGTGGTCGGAGCCACGGAATGACAGAATTTTTACCTCTTTATTAAAACGTTCGTACAACACACCGCATGACACCATACGCTTTGCAAAAATTCAAGCCATGCAACAACACAGATACAAGCCACGGGGTGACCATCGTATAACCTTTACCCTTCCTTTTTATCCGACGTTGTCGTTAAAGCTTGTTCGAACTCGGTAGTTATCTCTTCACTTATATTTTTAGTTTGAGAGAATTTTTTAGTCGACTTTAATTTAGAAATATTTTGAGGTACTTTACCTTTTTCCCCATGATCTTCTATAGCCCCGAGATCTACACCCGAAGCTCTCATTGCTTCCTCAAGTCCCTGCAATGCCGCGTCGGCAAATAGGCTACAATAAAGTCTAATTGATCTGATTGCATCGTCATTACCCGGAATCGGATAATCAATATTATCAGGGTTAGAATTAGTATCAACGACCGCAATAATAGGAACACCGAGCTTTACGGCTTCATTAATTGCTATATGTTCTTTGTTGGTATCAATTATTACTACTAAATCCGGTTTAGAATGAATGTTCCTAATTCCGCCTAGCGAAAGAAGTAATTTATCTTTTTTGCGGCTCATATCCAATATTTCTTTTTTGGTATAACCGACGCAAGCTTCTTCGTTTTCTAAAGTCTTTTCAAGTTTATTTAATTTCTCTATTGAACCGGAAATAGTTTTCCAGTTAGTAAGCATTCCGCCGAGCCACCTGTGATTTACGTAATATTGACCGCATTTTTCGGCATATTCGGCTATTATGTCGCTTGCTTGAATTTTAGTACTTACAAATAATATTTTGCCGTCCTTCTTCACTGTTTCATAGATCGCATTTAATGCAACGCCCATTAATACAGAGGTTTGCCTTAAATCAATAATATGCACGTCATCACGTTCTCCATAAATATAAGGAGCCATTTTAGGGTTCCAACGGGAAGTTTTGTGACCGAAATGCACGCCGGCATCGAGTAAATCTTTAATATTAACTGGTTGTATTTTTGACATTATAATAAATCTCCTTAAGTTGTTATTTTACAGCGTCATTCATAAAGCTTTATACAAGCGAATTTTTCAGAACTCGTCTGTGCTCACGTACTTTTGTACGCTGTGCAGACTCGTCTTTAAATTCATCTTGTCTAAAGCTTTATGAATCTAGCTGCACCTCCGCAAGATGTGATTCATATTTTTAAATGAACTAACCTTAATATCTTACGTGCGAATTTTTATATTGTGTTATGCTTATAAAAGTAATGATGTCCTACCGTGGCTTAACCGGCGTTGTTGCATGGCTCAATTTTTTGCAAAGCGTACGGTGTCATGCCGTGACTTGATCACGGCATCCAGTCTTTTTATTAAGGTTTTTTCTGGATACCGTGGTCAAGCCACGGTATGACACCATACTTGTAATAACCATAATACGGTAAATTATGAGCCATGCGACAATGCCGTCTTGACCACGGCATATAAGCCCTATCATTATATACACTTATTTCAATATTTACAAGAACCTATTTTCTCCAAATAGTCGTGCCGTCTGTTTTATCTTCGAGAATTATCCCCTCCTCTAGTAGCTGCTTGCGTATTTGATCGGCGAGCAGCCAATCTTTTTGCTTTTTTGCCTCTAAACGTTTATCAACTAACCGATTAATGTAAATTTCGTCTATTCCGGCATGAAACCATGCTTGCGGTTTTTGGGTCATTAAACCGATGAAATTAGCACAAGCAAGAAGAGAAGAGGCGTTAATTTGTTTTTCTTCGACGGTTTGCACCAAAAAAACCTGCTTGGCATAATCATTGATTATTTTTATCGCCAGCGGCGTGTTCATATCATCAAGCAGTGCTTGCATAAAATCCTGCGGCAGCGTAGAAAGCTTTATAGTATTAACATTCTCAATTGCTCGGTACCAGTAATCCATAGTTTTTTTGGCATCATCTAAAGCTTTATCGTTATAATCAAGCGGCTTACGGTAATGGACAGTTAGTAAAAATAATCGCACTATCTCCCCTGGAATTTTTTTATTTATCAAATCTTTTACCGTAATAAAATTTCCTAGAGACTTACTCATCTTTTCGCCGTTTGACGTTAGAAATCCGTTATGAACCCAATATTTGGCATATAAAGAATCAGGAAAAGCACATTTACTTTGGGCAATTTCGTTAGTATGATGGGGAAAAATTAAATCTGCACCGCCGCCATGTATATCAAAATTCTCGCCTAAATATTTATAACTCATGCTAGAGCATTCAATATGCCAACCCGGGCGTCCTAACCCCCACGGACTCTCAAAATTTGCCTCTAAAGATTCATCCGGTTTTGCCGGCTTCCATAGCACAAAATCGTACGGATGTTTTTTTGCTTTACTGTTTTCTATCCGTACACCCTCCGCCATTTCGTCTAAATCACGATTAGATAACTCCGTATAATTCGGTGCGGTCGCAACATCAAAATACACATGACTATCAGCAATATAAGCATGATTTGTTGCTATTAATTTTTCTATTATCTCAATCATCCCTTCGATATGCTCGGTAGCTCGGGGCTCTAAGGTCGGAGATTTACATCCTAAATAATACATGTCCTGATGGAATTCAGCGGTAATTTTTTTAGTTAATTCCCCTATAGTAATTTTATGCTCTGCCGCTCTATCAATGATTTTATCATCCACGTCGGTAATATTCCGAACATATTTTACATTCGCCTCGCCGAATATTTCTGCAAGCAAACGATATAATATATCATATACTACTACCGACCTAGCATTGCCGATATGCGGATGATCGTAAACGGTAGGACCGCAAACATACACTTTTATCAAACTCTTATCTATCGGCTGAAAAATTTCTTTAGCACGGGTAAGAGTGTTATGTAAGTAAAGCTTCATGACTTTAGTTATGAATTAATTTATTATTATAGAGACTATATTTTATTTAGATAAATATATAAGTATACTCTATATAAGTATACTCTGGCAGCTCATTCGATAGTTTTCCTTGTTGGTGTAATTTTCTTAATCTGCGTGGGAATTATTAAAGTATAGACCAGTTCTTGGGCATTATTTAAAGTAATTTCTATCCTACCGTAATGAGCGTTAATTATTTTTGCTATCTCTGACAAAACAAAATTATCGTATATTTCATTTGATGGATTCAATAAATTATCTTTATTATCCGGCTTTACTTTAATTCTAGTAAAAATTAAAGTAATTTTTACGGCATCTTTTTTAGTTTTAAGTAAGTCGCTATCAAGACAGTCATCTTCAAATAAAAAATGTGCAATATTACTTTCCGAATTTAATCGTCCATAATCGAGTAAAGCAATTATGGTATTTAGCATTAGCTCTTCATCAATTTCTAGTTGCTCATGCTGCACTTTAAAAATAGTACTGATTTGCATTTCGGAATTAAGATTAATTTCTTTATAGTGATTGAGTATTCTAGCAAAGAATTGTTTTAATTCTATGTTGGCAGGTTTTATTGATATTTCATCTTTAATTTTTAATATTACTTCATCTAAATATTCAGCTTCGTCTTTTAATCTTTTGGCTATTTTCAATAAATTAGCTTTTTCTGCGACTAATTCTTGTTGATCTAGCTTCTCATCAATATCGGTTTCTAATTTTTTTATTTCTGTACATAATGATTTAAATAGCTGAATGCAATTTTTATCTAACTTATGTAAAAGCTCTTTTCTATGTTGTGTGACCTTAAATAAATTAGATAAATTAACATTGTTTTTTTGCTCTAAATCTTTTTTATAATTTTCAGCTAACTCATCATATTTTTGTTTTGGTTTAATAAAAGCAAGTAAGATACTACTAAATAATAGTAAAAAATAAATCACTTTAAATTGTATATTGCCGAAATTTCCTGGGATAGGTGCATGAGTATATAATTTAAAAAATTCGCTCGAAATAATAATCCCAAAGGCTAGCATTAATAATGTCACTTGCCAACGAAGTATAATACCCATAACAACCATATTCAGCATAAAAACCATTAACTGTATTTCGCTGAAATGGCTAATTATAACTAAAATACTACCGACACAAATAAGAATATAAAATATTGCTATATTCCAATATATTGTTATAAATTTTTCATTTTTAAAGCTATTCGGCCATATTGGATATGATAATAGAATTGCCGACATTATTAGCACGGAATGATAAATAAAATTATATATTTCTTTATAATGAATTCTTAAATTTTCAGGTATTGTATATAGAGAAGAATAAGTAGAGGCTATTATAAAAATTCCAAGGTAAGTATAAGTGATTTCTTCCCGAGGTAAATTATTATTACAAAATCTTAATATATTAAATTCTTTAATATTGGTAATGAAATTTTGTATTTTACGTTTTTGTTCCATTCTAGATATTATTAAAGGCAAAGGATTTTTTACTCCTACCCAACCGCCCGGTTGTTTTAACAAATAATGGCTAGCGAATAAGAAAATCATATTCATAAAAGTAGCAGGTACTACACCTTCAATATCGGTATTCGGGAAAATATACCTCCATAAAACAGTAGAAATAGCTCCTGCTGCCATGCCTATTAAAACCGATTTAGAAGAGCTGCGAAACCCTAATACCGCAAAAAGTATCGGCATTGCAACAATAGGCATATAAAATTCATTAATTAATATAAGTAAATCAAATAAATTATTAGAAGATAATGCGGCTATAATTGCAAATACTCCTACCGCTACCGCAAATAATTTAGAAGAAAGTAGCTCTTTATTTTTAATCCATTTTATTCCAAGCGGCTTACAAAAATCATGGGCAAATATTACTGCCGAAGAATTTATATAAGAATCTGCCGTTGACATTAACATGGCGACTATCCCTATTAAAGCAAATCCTTTAAAACCTGGATAGGTATAATTATCGATAATGTAACTTAATAAACTATCTGCTGCGATATCATTTTTAACGGATAATAATAAAACTGCTATCCAATCCATAAATAGATAAATAACTATCAGAATTACGCCGGATATAAAAAAAGACCTTCTTATTTGTTTTATATTTTTAGCCATGGATACTCGTTGAAACATTGCAGGATCAAAGCATATCGGTTGTGCAAATAAAATAAAAAGTGTTATTAAACTCCAAAAATGCGGGTTGCTATAGCTAAATACTTCTTTAAAGTCAAAAGCTGAATTATAAATAACCGTATCAATCACAATTTCCGGATTATGTAACGTACCATAAATTACTAATGCTAAAAGCGGTATAAAGGCACCGAAAGTAAGAAATTGGATAATATCGGTAAAAGTGACCGCTTTTATACCGCCGCATGCGGAATATATAATTACTACCATACCGCTAATTATAGTAGCATATATACTATTTATCCCAAAAAAATAACCTAAAATTGTTGAAGCTACCTTAAATTGCATAGCAACTGCACCGGCTGTTATAACAATACTACAAACTGCAGTAATAACTCGAACCTTCTTGCCGAAAAGATTTCCCATAGCTTCGGCAATAGATAAGATTCCTAAAAACTCTGCCATTCTTGGTGCTAAAAAATATGCCGTAATAAAAAAAGCTGATATTTCCCCGACATTTAAAAATATATAAGCTAAGCCGTCGCTATAAGTTTTAGATAAAGTTAAAGAAAAAACCCCGCCGCCGATAAAAGTTGCAATGATAGTCGCAATAATGGTTGAAGTAGAAAAATTTCTATCTCCTATGGCATATTCTTCTATAGTTTTAATATTGCGGCTATAATACATGCCGACACCTAAATTAACGGCTAGAAAGCCGAAAAAAATAACAATATCTAAGCTACTCATTATTATACCTTTTTTTTAATTAAGCTTTATCTGGGTAGTTATTATAATTATACAAAAAAATAATTCTACTAATAATTTTATTAGTAACAACAGGTTTAAATTAAATATTATTTTTTATGGTATTTTAGCCAAAATTTATTTATAATAATATCAA
>JAJIYK010000130.1 GCA_020881235.1 Rickettsia endosymbiont of Oxypoda opaca
CTGTCATTCCGTGGCTACGACCACGGAATCCAGTTTTATAACGTCATAAAAAGGCTCTAAAATAAGTCTAATATGGCTTTATTTTTCTGGATGCCGTGATCAAGTCACGGCATGACACAGCCTTTTTTCAACGTTCGTACAGCAGTGGGTCAAGCCACGGTATGACACCATACTTGTAATAACCATAATACGGTAAATTATGAACCACGCAACAACACCAATGTCTCCTCGTAATGACGTTTTAGTTCAAGATGCCTCTTCCTGAATAACTTTAGCATTCACCTCTGCACCGTTAAATAAACGTAACTGCCCATTGACAACTATCCGTTCCCCTTCTGCTAATCCGGATGAAATAACCGTATAATTATCGTCGGCAAAATCTATTGTTACATCTCTGATATTAGCTTTATTATCCTCCCCGACAACAAACACATATGACCCTTGGGCGTTTATTTGCACGGCTTTATTCGGAACTATTAACGCATCAGTTTCATTATTAATATTTAACGATATCCGCACAAACTGACCAGGCCATAGCAACTCATCACTATTGGGAAATAGGGCTTTTAGCTTGATAGTGCCACTCAAAATATCGATAGTATTGTCGATAAATACAATCTCACAGTTGGTAATTTCTTCGCCTAGTGCGGTTTTAAGCGTGATAGGCACTTTGGATTTTTGCAGCAAGCTTAAATACTGTGCCGGCACTGAAAAACTTATATAAATCGGGGAAATTGTATTAATTACTACCAAATTTGTTATATTTGCTTGCACTAAATTACCCTCATCAAGCAGAATTTCACCAAGCCGCCCGCTAATCGGAGCGGTTATTTTGCTATATTCAATTTGTAATTTGGCATTCTCAATTAAAGCTTCATCAGCACCGATAGCAGCTTTAAAGACATTCATATTGGTTAGCATCTGCATATATTGCTCCTCATGAGAACGTTCATAGAACCATACGCATCAAGTTAAGCCATAATTGTTAATAATTTTAGTGTATTTAAGGAAGATAATCTGGTTTTACGATATTTATCTTTCAAAGAAAAATTCCCCCAATCTATAATTAATTTCTTAAGGAACTGCTCTAAATCATTAA
>JAJIYK010000132.1 GCA_020881235.1 Rickettsia endosymbiont of Oxypoda opaca
GCTCTATATAGATATACCCATTTACCATTAACCTTAATATATGTCTCGTCCATTCTCCAACTATTTCCAACTGGCTTCTTAGGTTTTCTAACCTCTTGATCTATCAAAGGGGAAAACTTAATTAACCATCTTTGAAGAGTTACATGATCTATTTTAGCTCCTCTGATACTTGCCATCTCCTCTAATTCTCTGTAACTTAATGCAAATCTACACTTCATATATACAAATAACATTGAAAAGAAAGATCACAATTATCATATGCAAGAACGATATTATGGCTCTTTCTACCGTTCTATTAGTTTACCATTTAATATTGATGAAGAACATATAGAAGCACAATTTAAGAATGGTATCTTATCTATTAAAATACCTAAAAAAGAACAAAGCAAAGCTAAAAAAATTAAAGTAACTTAAAAAAACTATATTATATAATGTAAATAGTAGAATCCATCCTCTGGGTTCTACTTTAATACAAGACTCATTGTACCTTCCTTTACCCGGAAGATGAGAATATAAATATCACTCAACAACATCTATGCGATTATTTTTATAACTTACTTATCTTCTATTTTGTGCTATAATATAATGCACATATAAATATTGGTAGTTAATCATGGCAGTTTCAAAGTTCCTCGATCCTAAAAATGATGTCGCCTTCAAGAAAATCTTTGGTTCTGAAAAGAACAAAGACATTCTTATTCACTTTATTAATGATATCATGGAATTTAAAGATGATGAACAAATAAAGGATGTTACTTTCCTAAGTCCTGTCCAAGACCCTGATATTGCTTATAAAAAACAATCTCTTGTTGATGTTCTATGTAAAGCTCAAAATGGCACACAAGTCATTGTAGAAATGCAAGTCTCCCCTTCTAAAGGCTTTGAGAAAAGAGCTCAATATTATGCCGCCAAAGCTTATTCACGACAACTATCCCAAGGACAAAAACAAGACGGTCTCTATGCTAACCTTAAGGAAGTCATCTTTATTGCTATTAGTGATTATATTATCTTCCCTGATAAAGCTGATTATATCTCTCATCATGTCA
>JAJIYK010000133.1 GCA_020881235.1 Rickettsia endosymbiont of Oxypoda opaca
ATTTTCCCCATAGTACAAATTCTCACAATTTAGTTGTTAATCTTGCAAAAATTTATACCATATATTAGCTTCTTTTTAATTCATAATTTACTACCGTAATACCAGTATAATCTACTTGCTTTTCTTAACTTGATGCGTATGCCCCGCCGAAGTGTCCAATTGTATCAGTTAGTTTTCAATTGAACATATTGCCTTCACTCTACGGTCGCTAGTTCGGCCTTCGGGGCTTCGCACTTTCGGGGCCACCTATGTGTTCGCTCTCGCTGCGGCCTGATAATTCGCTCTTACCCTATAGGTAAGTTTGTCGATAGGTTCCAACATCTTGATTTCTCGCCATGCTGCTATCCTAGCTATAGATCTCTAACTTTTAATCTAGTAGGGTTACCTCCTACTGAACATACCAGTTTCTCTGGACACACAACCGTACAAGCGAATTACTCCGCATACGGCTCAAGCAATTTACTAACAGCTGCAATTTGTTGTCCTCGCTTGCTATGTACTTGC
The DNA here is from genome assembly GCA_020881235.1 of Rickettsia endosymbiont of Oxypoda opaca. Taxonomy (GTDB): domain Bacteria; phylum Pseudomonadota; class Alphaproteobacteria; order Rickettsiales; family Rickettsiaceae; genus Rickettsia. The sequence continues at coordinate 505 of JAJIYK010000133.1, forward strand.
CTATGACAGTTTGTATGTAATAAGCACAAATTGTTAATATGGTCAGTGCCGCCACATCTTTTAAGTATTTTATGATGGACTTGTACATTTTCTCCATTATCTATTGAATCTAAACAAACAAGGCATTTACCTTCTTGTCTACGCCAAAGAATCTGTCTGGTCTTAAAGAAGTACTTTGGTTTACTAGCTTGACGTTTTTGCCAGTATTCCTTAAGTGCTGGATTATCAGGAGATGCTTTGCCTTTAACTAGAATATGCCTTTTAATTGCTGTCCATTGTAATTTCCATAGATATAGATCTTTACTTTTATCCATAAAGACCCAATTATCATTTCGAGCTTTGATTCTGCCCCAATACTTCTCTTTAAGCCACTTCCAGTATTTATTAGGATGTCTTCTACAAGCAAATCTTGCTTGTCGCATCCACATCCAACGATCTAGTTGGATAAAAGTTCTTTTGGCGACAACCTTGTTAAAATAACTGCACCACCCCATTATTCTAGGGTTAAGATTTTCAATTATTCTATCAATTCCCCATGCGAAGCTTCTTTTCCATTCAATCATTATTCGCTTTTTAAATGATTTAATAGTATCTTTGGACGGTTTGACTAGTCATACGCATCAAGTTAAGCCATAATTGTTAATAATTTTAGTGTATTTAAGGAAGATAATCTGGTTTTACGATATTTATCTTTCAAAGAAAAATTCCCCCAATCTATAATTAATTTCTTAAGGAACTGCTCTAAATCATTAA
>JAJIYK010000134.1 GCA_020881235.1 Rickettsia endosymbiont of Oxypoda opaca
TCCATTTAGCTCACCAATTAGACGTTTTACAAAACTTAATCCTGATCCAAGTCCCTTATATTGCATAGCAACATCAAATTTATCAATCTTTTCATGAAGATGTTGCCTGATTTCTTTAGATAAACCAACACCACTATCATGTACCATAAATTGGAATACCATTTCTCTATTTTGTTGTTCTGATTCTGAAACGGCTGGACTAATAGCAAACATGTTTACTGTTACCACAACTTTACCTTCTTTAGTAAAGTTAATAGAATTATCTATTAACTGCTCTAATATTGCCCCTATTCGATAAGTATCACTAATTATAGCATTTGTTAAATCATACTGAAAATTACAAGATAAATTTAATCCCTTACGTTGAGCTATTGGCATCGCTTTATCAATAATCTTATTTACCAACTGTTTTGGATCAAACTTATTTAAAACTATAGGAGGTAGTCCAGAATTATTCTGTAGATAACTAATTATATTGTTATAATAATCCAGTAATTCTTCAGCACAATTTACCACACTAGCTAAATAATCCTTTTTTTCAGGATTATCTTCTATTTCATAAAGAGCTGTTACTAATGAAAAAATTCCATTACATGGAATCTTTAATCCATGTACCATATTTTGAACTACATCTCTTTTAAATAACTCAGATTCTTTCAATTTATTATTTGCTTCTTGTAATTCTAATTTATATTTAATTATATCAGTATAATTTGTGATCGTCGAGTTAATGATATTCTCTTCTTGCTGATATGGTATTAATGTGACAGATATGGGAGATAATTGAAGATTCCAATTTGTTTTAGTAAGATTATGATTATCTTTTGGTTGATTTTGATTATTAATTGTCATAGCATTTCCTTGCTGTTAAAGTTAAGAAAACAGCTCAGAGGTTAAAGAGATAAAATTTTGTAGTTTTTAATTTAACCTCTGAACTAGAACTGCACCACGGCCGCTCTTAACAAGGACAGATATCCTAACTATTCCATGAAGTACAGAGGATTTAAGAGCTTTTTTGACAGATTTCTACACAATTTAATAAAGAGCTGCATAAATGAGACACAGCTAAATTACTATTATTTGTTAGCTCAGATCTTTGTCTATTACATACAAATCAAAACTAGTATTAATGATGCTACAGAAAACATCAAGAATTCCTTGAAAATCCCTTGTAATACAGTATTTTGCTGGCATTTAAGCCTACTTTATACTATAATTATAGTATAAATATTTTAATCATAATTTCATGTCAGTAAATAACTCAAACAAAACACAACCATTCCTACAATGGGTTGGTGGTAAAAGAAAAATTGCCGATCAATTAATTAAGTTTTTTCCATCAACACTAAATAACTACTATGAACCATTCCTTGGTGGTGGGGCTTTATTTTTTCAAGTTAGAGATAAATTTAAACAATGCTATTTATCTGATATTAATCTCGAGCTAGTGACGTCCTATAATGCGGTTAAGAAGAATCCAGATAAGGTTAGTAAACTATTAGACTCCCATAAAAAAAAACACTCTAAAGAACATTATTATCAAGTTAGAAGTAATAATGACAGTAATGACCCAGCGAAGATTACTGCAAGATTTATCTATCTTAATAGATATTCATTTAAAGGCATTTACCGGATTAATATTGATGGCAAACCAGCTCAAA
>JAJIYK010000135.1 GCA_020881235.1 Rickettsia endosymbiont of Oxypoda opaca
TAGCTTCACCAATTTGGATACCTTTAGCTTCACCAACTTGTAAACCTTCAAAAATACCTAATTCTTTTCCTTCTTGTTGCCAATGCTCTGCTAACCTTCTCATCAGCCTTGTTCCTATTTCTGGATTCAACTTTGTTGATAATAAATTCTCTAGCTTTATTCTATCATCTTGCTCTATCTTCGTCAATGTATAATATAATATCATTTCTAGATAATCATAGCCTATCGTTATTTTGGTTAATTCCGGCAATATATCTGATATTTCTTGCCATCTTTTTAATAATTCCCTCTCATGTATATGCTTGAGAAAAAATTCTAATATCCCTGACCATATCCTTTGTTTAAACTCTTCATCAGGAATTTCATGAACATTCACTAACTGGTAATCATTAATCCATAATTCTTTTGCTAATTTGTTATTGGCAAATAAATCCCACAAATTTCTTGCAACATTGTATTTCTCCTGACCATTGTAAAATATCATTGGGTATACCAACGGTAAAGTCTTAGCTTTAGGATTTTGTATTAAATATCGCTCACAAATATTAATCATATATTTAAATAGCCTAAAAGCCATGAAATGATCTGCTTTTGATTGATGCTCGACAAGCAAAAATAAATATCCATCTTGTTTATCAAATTTGCATGAGAATAAAACATCAGAGATAGAATCTTTTAAAGAGCTTTCTACAAAAGTGGTATTTTCCATTGCTAAACTAGGAAAATCTATTAAACTTTTAATATTTGCGGGCAAATGTGCATTAAAGAATTCATGGGCAACTAGAGGATTCTCTAGTGCCTTACGAAATATCTTATCATGCTTAGCTTTCTTCTTATCCTTATCTGGATCACCCAGCAGGTTTCCTTGTTCACTCATATATTTACATTTTTTAACTTGATAAAATATTATTACACTACACTCTAAACTCTTATTCCTTGATTTAGCTTGATCTCAGATACTTGCTTTACCGCACTTCTTATTTCTTTACCTATTTCTGAGCTTGGACTTATATATTGCATTACTTGTTTATCTCTTCCTATGGCATTTAAGTAATCTTCAGGGACGAGATGGCTTTTGCCTTGAAAATCATATATTACTATATCAGAAAATTTTTTATCACCAAGATTATAATTAGGATCAAATTTATTCTGCATAATTTGTAAATCTTTCTGTATCTTCTGCTCTATTGCTGCTATGCAAATCTTGTTACTGTAGAGCAGACAAGAATCTATACCTTTTTCTCTGTAGATTTGTATTGCGGTATTGATATTCTCTGCTGTGCCAAACTGTGCTAAAGCTTTTATTTGCTGTTGCTGCAAATTATTTAGTCCGTTATTATCGTTATTTACCATTTTTGAAAATAGTAATTCTATAGACTGAAAGTAACCGTCTGGTAAAGGCGGTCTATAAAAGCAAAAGGGTTGTAGTATTATTCTATAGTATTAATAACATTAGGAATAATAGTGTGATGAATATTAGA
>JAJIYK010000136.1 GCA_020881235.1 Rickettsia endosymbiont of Oxypoda opaca
AATACTGATATGGGAAATGTTGGGTATCTTGCAATGTTAAATGAAATGAAAAAAGATATGCAGACAAATCCGATGATGGTTTTTAAAGGTACAAGCGATAGTTGTCGTAAAACAAATATCGGTAATTTTCTTAATTGTTGTTCCGGATTCAAAGGTTGGGGACGGGATCTAGGATTAAGTAGGTGCAGTGCAGAAGAAAAAGCTTTAGCCTTAAAAAGGGCAAAAGGTCAGTGCTACTATGTTGGTACATATTGTGCTAAGAAAGATAAAATATTTAAGACATGTATTACCAAGAAATCTACTTATTGTTGTTTTAATTCAAAACTTGCAAAAGTATTTCAGGAACAAGGCAAAAAACAATTAGCTATTAGTTTTGGCACGGCACAACATGCTAATTGCAGGGGGTTTACAGTAGAAGAGCTGCAAAGAATAGATTTTTCTAAGTTTGATTTAGAGGAGTTATTTAGTGATTTACTTGATCATGCTAAAAGTAAAATGCATAAGAATTTTCCGCAGCAACTAAAAAACCAGATGCCTATAATGCAACAACAAAGATTTAATAATAATCATACTGATTCAAATTTATCCTATTAAAATGATGAAGTGGCTGGTAAACATAGCAAATAAATTATTACTAGCCATTACATTACTAGTAATTAATTTATGGTTATTAATCAATGATTGGTCAAATCATGCATTTGCTGGTACTATGGAGTTAGATAGTAGTAATAAAAATGAAATGATCAGGTTTAATGTAAATAATCAGTTTTGGCAACAACCTCAAGGGTTTTTATGGTATAACGAGGATCATGCTTACAAGCCAGAAATATTAAAATTTTCTCAAGATAAAAAAAAGCAAGAGCCAGAACTTGAGCCTTATGATCAAAGGATAGAAGCTTTAAAGAAGGAATTTAATAGAGCACAGCACCAAGCCTTAGATGATCCTACTCTTGAAAATGTCATTATTGCTCAAAGGTTACATAAACAAATCTTAGAAAAATCACATAAATTTGCTACTATGTGGCAACTAGCAACGATATTAGATTACAAGCTAGTAAACATGGATGAACCAGTAAATTCCTTACATAAAAAATTATATGAAGTAAGGCAAGAAGAAGAAAACAGCCAAAAACTAAGATTTTTAGCTAAGAATTGGGGATTAATTATGCAAGTAAATCAAGGATGCAATTACTGTCAGGCATTTACCCCTATTGTAAGAGAATTTGCAGATAAATATGGCTTTCAATTAATTTTTGTAAGTAATAGTGAAACTAGATTTCAAGGGATGCCAACCATTAAAGATACCGGTTTGTTAAAAACACTAAATCCTGCAAAGCTTGTACCGTTATTATATTTAGTCGATAGCAGCGGCAAACAAATATATCTAATTGCAAAAGGCATTATTAGTGAAAATAAAATTGCTGAAAATATTTTATTGATAGTGCAGTACTATAATGTACTAAAGGTTAGTGATTATGATTGGTAACA
>JAJIYK010000137.1 GCA_020881235.1 Rickettsia endosymbiont of Oxypoda opaca
CAAGGTTATCCAGGTCTTAAAGATAGTATAACCGCCCGGCAGCATCGACATTGGAAATACTACGAAAATGAGACAAATCACCAAGGCAAAAAATACTGACTGTAAGATGGGCATGATATTTGCTGCCATCTCTCCTGCAACTAGGTAAGAAAATGATTGCTGAAATAATCCACGGGTAGCATTCATACTAACTAACTGAGGATATATTCTAGAAAGTGAGAATTTTTCTCTTAAATCATCATAAGCTTCACGATTAGCATTAAGTAACATTGCTTGCCTCATCCACTGATGAATATCTGTCTGTTCTTTTTTCAGATATTTTAGAGTGTCAGAGGTCATAGTTTTTAATCTACTCGCTAATATCTCTTGCCTATCAGAGGTAATCCCTATGCCATTTGCAAATTGAGTCAACAAGCCATCATTTAATTCTTTATTAATAGCTGCCTTAATTAAAGGAGTTACCTGCATGCAGGTTTTAAAAGAAATAGCAGAATTACTTGGATCTTTATAGTAAATGCCAAAATTATTGGGTATATTTTGCTGAATAAAAGCAATTATATCACTAGCTCTTTGTGCTTCTGCTTTTTTACCTAAAATATTACCAATTATATAAGGTTTCATAAAGCATTGTCTTAAAAATTCTTTTGTGTTGCTTAAAGTTACTGGATCCTCTATTTGAATATCTTTGATTTTACCGATAGCTTTTGCCCCAAACATAATCCCATTCTTCCTGCTTGATAACCCTTCATCAGGTGGTAGTAAATGTTTTTCTAGCGTTTCTGATAAGGAATAACTTATTTTTGATGATATAGAAGCAAAAAAAGCAACACCTACTGGGATATTATCAATTTTTACAGGAGCCTGCATTGATATTTCATCCTTAAGCCACACATTTGCTTTTGGAGCAAATAAAAAGATAAAAATAAATAAGGATGGAAAAAACCACTCCATGGCAAAAATACCAATATTACCTCTAAAAATAGCACGAGTTGCTGCCCAAATTCCACCGATTGTCAAAGCAAATTTACCTACCGGTGTAAAATACTCACTATTTGAAGCAAAGACTCTTCCTATACCATTAAAAATTTGCCATAATATATCTCCTCCACCAAATGTATGTATTACGTAATCTGCCATATTATTTTTAATTTTTATCTGCTTTGCTTATTTTTGTACTGCTTATCTGCTTGCTCATCTAATTTTAATTTATAATTAATTTTTAAGCCCTCTCTTTAGCAATTAAATGTTGTTCTATTCATCTTGCTCTTCTATCAATCTGATCACTACTTGTTAGC
>JAJIYK010000138.1 GCA_020881235.1 Rickettsia endosymbiont of Oxypoda opaca
ATACTTATTTTGGCTAATCAAATAATCTGTATAAATATCAAGTAATTTTTCTTTCAATTCTTATTTCCGTGATTATTGTTTATCTCCTCATTTCTTATATTAATTTTACACTTCTTGCAACCTTCACTGCGTAACATGAGAAAAGTAAATCAAAATAATAAAATTCAGCAATCAGTTTGGCATTTTACTGTTAAGAATGATGGTTACACACTAAATACCAAGAGACAAAAAAAAGAAGAGGAAAATGACTTAGACCGCTTTTTATCTTTTTATGATGTAGAGGATGAAAACACTTTATTACATCTAGGTTTTTATAAGCTTAATTTAGAAGAGATAAGAAATAATAATTATATTAGTATTCCTAACCCTTACAGAAAATTTGAATTTAATAGTGAATTTAAAACGATAGAACTTAAGGAACTTATAGAAGAAGTTATAGTACATAATAATATAAAGGCATCCGTTTGGAGTGTCACTAATAAAAGTGGCGGGAGTTTTATCCCTCAAAATGAGGTGTTTAAAGAGAAAGTAGCTTCCGATAATACGGAAAATTATAAATTAGTAGAGTATAATCATTTTGCTTACAGCCCGCCACGTATAAATGTCGGTTCGATAGCATTAAATTTATCCAAACAAATTGGTTGTGTAAGTCCTATCTATGTAGTCTTTAAAGTCAAAGATGAAAGTAAACTAAATCCTAAATATTTGTATAAGCTATTACAATCTCAGCAATTCAAGGGTCAAATCAATAATTTTGCTTTCGGTAGCGTTAGACAAACAGTAAGCTTTGATGATTTTTGCAAAATAACTATACCATTGCCAAAGATAGATGAACAACAAAGAATAGTTGAGGAGTTGGAAAGCTATTACCAAATCGTTAAAAACACTGCCGCTTCAATAGATAACTGGAAGCCATATATTGAGATTGATAAAGATTGGCAAAATATCAAGTTAAAGCATCTTTTAAAATTCCCTCCTCAATATGGAATCTCAAAAGCCATGAATGATTCTAAAATTGGATATAAAATTTTAAGAATGGGTAATTTGCAGTCTGGAGAGTTAGAGTTGTCTGATATAAAATATGTAAATATAACAAATGATGAATTTGAAAAATATCGCCTTAAAAAAGGCGACTTATTATTTAATAGAACTAATAGCTTTGAACTAGTCGGAAAGACATCTATTTTTGATTCAGAAGAAGAATATTGTTTCGCCTCATATCTTGTAAGAATAGTTGTTGATAAAGCAAAAATACGAGAAGATTTTTTAAATTTCTTTATGAATACAAGTTTATTTCAAAGACATATTAAATCTCAAGCAAAACAAGCTAATAATCAAGCTAATATAAATCCACAAATTTTAATTGAGCAGATTGTTTCATTACCAGACCTTGAAACTCAAAAAAATATCGCAGAAAAGTTAAGGAAAGAAAAGTTAGCAATAACCTCTCAAAAAGAAATTATTCGTATGTTCCAAGATAAAATTGCAAGTAAGCTAGATTCACTTTGGCGATCAGGAGAAAAAAACGGAGAACGTTCATAGAACTGTGTCAAACTAGAAAGCTCTTCCAAAATTTAGCCTATTGGGAAAGTAAATATCTAGCTGGGAAATTGTCAGTGCCCAATTTGATACTGGCATGTTCCAT
>JAJIYK010000139.1 GCA_020881235.1 Rickettsia endosymbiont of Oxypoda opaca
CCGGGTGGTTTGAAGCCTGTTCCTGAAAACCGACTTCGAAGGACCTACCTTCATCTTCTATAAAGCTTATGAACAAGTGATTGTCATTCTCTTGTTTCACTATGGCACACTATCCTCTATAGTATCATGAAGTAAGCTAATAATAATCATCTCAGACGTATAAAATCTTGCATCTCTATTAGCAGTATAATCACTTACCATATATGCTACTTCTATCGGGTGAGAATAATAAGGCTCACCTGATTGACGTTTTTGGTTTCCATGGTACTTTTGAGCGTAATAAAGACCTTTTTTAACTTCTTTAATATTTACCGGATATTTTGCGGAACTATTTAGAGATACAACTTTATCTAATAGTTTTTGAGCATAACCGCAGATTTCAAGCTTTTCTTTCCAGCAATTTATATCTTTCATATTAGGAGCTTTTACTTAATTTTGGTTGAAAAACCTAGCAGAATAGTAAAAATAGTCAAGTAAATTAAGTTGTTTTATAAGGTAAAAATATAATTATCGGTTATTTTTTTCTCAAAGAGAATATTATAAATTTGTTTAAGTTAGAGAAGAATACGTATGTTATGAGCTAAAGCCATAATTTTTGAGAAATCAAAATATACTCATATTTTTAACTTTATTTATTGACTAAATTTATAACTTAGAGTATCAAATATCCTTGGTGCTTAATAACACCTTTAAAGTTCAGCGGTTTTTCGAAGCCGTAAATTCGTGCTCCTATGCCTCACGCTGGGAGTCCTATCTCTATAAGCGCACTTAGCGTGAAGGTTATAGGGCATGACTGAACTCATGTTATTAAGCTCCCAGCACCACATTTAGGTAATGGAGTTATCATGTTAGGCTTAGGAGAAAAAAGAATTTTTACTAAAGACCAAAAGAAAGCCATAGGCTTGCTTTCTATCGGGACTTTCCTTGAGTATTTTGACTTAATGCTATATGTACATATGGCAGTACTCCTTAATGAATTATTTTTCCCAACAACCGACCCCCACACAGCATATCTTCTTTCTACCCTTGCTTTTTGTTCGACATTTATTTTTAGACCGGCAGGGGCTTTAGTATTTGGCTGGCTAGGAGATAACATAGGTCGCAGGTCAACGGTCATAATTACCACGATGCTGATGGCTTTTTCCTGCTTCGTTATTGCTGTTTTACCGACTTATGCACAGTTAGGTATTATGGCTTCTTGGGGAATGATAGCATGTCGTGTTTTGCAAGGTATATCTTCTATGGGAGAAATAATAGGGGCAGATCTTTACCTAACTGAAACGATAAAACCCCCGGCATGTTACCCTGCCGTAGCATTAATAGAAAGTTTTTGTGCCTTAGGCGGTTTTGCTGCTTTAGGTATAGCATCATTAGTTACTTCCTTTGGAATTAATTGGCGTCTTGCTTTTTGGTTTGGGGTGGTAATAGCCGGAGTA
>JAJIYK010000140.1 GCA_020881235.1 Rickettsia endosymbiont of Oxypoda opaca
CAGACGGGTGGCAGCGATCAGTGGGGGAACCTGACCTCCGGCGTCGATCTCATTCGGCGTACCGAGGGTGCGAGCGTCCACGCGCTCGGAACACCGCTCATCACGAACTCGGATGGGACGAAGTTCGGCAAGAGCGAGGGCAACGCGATCTGGATCGATGCCGACCTCACGAGCCCGTACGCCTTCTACCAGTTCTGGCTCAACACGGACGACGCCGATGTCATCGCGCGGATCAAGATCTTCACGTTCCTGACGCGCGCCGAGATCGCGGAGCTCGAGAAGCTCGTCGCAGACGAGCCGTTCAAGCGCGTCGCCCAGAAGACGCTTGCCTCGAAGGTGACGTCGCTGGTGCATGGACAGGAGGCGACCGACGCAGTCATCGCGGCCTCGGCCGCCCTCTTCGGGCAGGGGGAGCTCACCGCGCTCGATGGAGACACGCTTCGCTCTGCGATTCTCGAGCTCCCGAACGCGGAGGTTGCCGATGGAACGCTGGTCGCTCAGGCTCTTGTCGACACCGGGCTCGCGAAGAGCCTCGGCGACGCGCGTCGCGGGATATCCCAGGGCGGCGTCTCGCTCAACAACGAGCGGGTTGCCGACGAGGCTTCGATCGTGAGTGCATCAGCAGCGCTGGCCGGCGGCGTCGCAGTCCTGCGTCGGGGCAAGAAGACCCTCGCTGGCCTGGTTTTCCGGGCCTGACGGGGGAACGGGCGTGCATCGACACGCCCGGGATGCGCCCTGAGTTGTGCGCCGACCCCGCCCTGCGTAAAGTAATCACTCGTCAGGCCAACGGAGCGAAACGCGAGAGCGGGTCGCACGGGCCAGACAGTCCGAAAGAAAGATCAGCATCTGCCACTTGTTCTTGCAAGTTGGAGCAACATGATCTACACTCGGAACTCCTGCCTCACCGGGTAGCAAGATCGTCAGCCTCTGGTTCTTCCAGTTGGTTGTGCGGAGGATGAGCTTCATGCTCACGGTCCGTGGTTCTTGTCCGGGGTTTGCAGTGCAAGCGATTGCTCCTTAGAGATGGCCGTGAGGCTTGAAGAGGGAAGCGCTCGATTCTTGAGAACTCAACAGCGTGCACTATGTCAAATGCCAATTTGATCCCGTGCCTCTTCCTTTGGAGGGGGTAAGGATTCCTTTTGGAAACATATTTGGACAATACAAGTCAGTACTGAACTTTCGGGTTTGGTGTTGTTTTGTTTTTTGTCAGTTTCAAACTTGTCATCGCACTTCGGTGTGGTGGCGTGATGTTTACCGGCGAGCCTTTGGGTTTGTTTGGTTGTTATTCATTTACGGAGAGTTTGATCCTGGCTCAGGACGAACGCTGGCGGCGTGCTTAACACATGCAAGTCGAACGATGAAGCCCAGCTTGCTGGGTGGATTAGTGGCGAACGGGTGAGTAACACGTGAGCAACGTGCCCATAACTCTGGGATAACCTCCGGAAACGGTGGCTAATACTGGATATCTAACACGATCGCATGGTCTGTGTTTGGAAAGATTTTTTGGTTATGGATCGGCTCACGGCCTATCAGCTTGTTGGTGAGGTAATGGCTCACCAAGGCGACGACGGGTAGCCGGCCTGAGAGGGTGACCGGCCACACTGGGACTGAGACACGGCCCAGACTCCTACGGGAGGCAGC
>JAJIYK010000141.1 GCA_020881235.1 Rickettsia endosymbiont of Oxypoda opaca
GGGAGTGTTCAACAAACTGTGTCAAACTAAAGAAATGATAATTTGAAAAAAAGTATTAAAAAAACAATATTTTAAAAATACAGATAAAAAATTATTAACACAGAAGGAGTTTGAGATGAAAAAAGATGTAACCACTAATAATATAGCAGAGCAAGTAACGAAGTTGCCATCAGTACAAAATGAAGCATTAGCTGAAATTATAAAAGGACTATACCAAGGCAAGCCATTACTTGGTCCTTCAGGTTTACTGACTAGTTTAGTAAAAGACTTAACCCAAATTGCTCTACAAGGTGAAATGGATAGCCATCTGCATGAAGATAGCTTAGAGCAAGGAGGCAATCGTAGGAATGGAGTTACAACTAAAACTATAAAAACTGGTTCTGGCTCATTTGAACTAGCAGTCCCAAGGGATCGCAATTCAACGTTCGAACCTCAGTTGATAAAGAAGAGACAAACAATATTAACAGAAGAGCTAGATAATAAAATACTAGCCCTTTATGGTTTGGGTACATCATATGATGGAATAGCGAGTCATTTACAAGAAATTTATGGCGTGGAGGTATCAGCGGCTACTATATCAAGCGTTACTGATAAGTTAGTCCCACTGCTAAATGAATGGCGAGCTAGACCACTTGAACTGGTGTATGCGATAGTATTTTTAGATGCGATGTTTTTTAAAGTAAAGCAAGATAATAAGGTAGTTACTAAGGTAATTTATAATATTATGGGCATTACCCAATCAGGACATAAAGAGATATTAGGTTTTTATGCTTGTGAATCAGAAGGAGCACATTTCTGGTTATCGGTATTAAATGATTTAAAAGCTCGAGGGGTAGGAGATATATTAATAACGTGTGTGGACGGCTTAAAAGGTTTTCCAGAAGCAATTAACACAGCTTTTCCTAAAACCGAAGTACAATCATGTGTTGTTCATCAAATACGTAATTCTTTAAAACATGTAGCTAGCAAAAATCAGAAAGAATTTATGGTTGATTTAAAAACAGTTTACCAAGCTTCAAGCAAAGATTTGGCAGAAAGCAACTTGCTACAACTTGAAGAGAAATGGGGTAAAAAATACCCTATGGTTATTAAGTCTTGGCATGAAAATTGGGAAAATTTAACTACATATTTTAAATATTCAAGCGAAGTAAGAAAGTTGATTTACACGACTAATCCTATTGAAGGATTCCATCGTCAGGTCAGAAAATATACTAAAACCAAAGGCTCATTTACCAGTGAAAATGCCTTGTTTAAGTTAGTATTTTGTGCTATAAAACAGATAACAGCTAAATGGAACATGCCAGTATCAAATTGGGCACTGACAATTTCCCAGCTAGATATTTACTTTCCCAATAGGCTAAATTTTGGAAGAGCTTTCTAGTTTGACACAGTTCTATGAAC
>JAJIYK010000142.1 GCA_020881235.1 Rickettsia endosymbiont of Oxypoda opaca
AAGCTGATTATATCTCTCATCATGTCATCCTTGATAAAGTTACTTTTGAACATGACTTAAAGGATTTCTCTTTTAGCTTTATTGAACTACCTAAATTTAATATAGATAAAATTGAAGACTTAAAAACTATTACCGAAAAATGGTGCTATTTTTTTAAATATGCTGCTAACACAAGTGAAGCTGACCTGCAGAAAATTATAGGTAGCGATCTTGTAGTAGGGCGTGCTTATGAAGCATTAAATCAGTTTAACTGGAATGAAGCAGAACTCCTGGCTTATGAGCAGGAAATTAAACGCATCATGGATAACAAAGCTGTCGAAGATTTCATGATTGAATCCGCTGAAGCTAGAGGCGAAGCTAAAGGAAAAGCTGAAGGCGAATATAATAAATCAATAGAAGTGGCAAAAAATATGCTTGCTGCCGGCTCTGATTATGATTTTATTTCCAAGGTTACTGGTTTATCTATCACTGAAATCAACAAACTAAGAAATGAATAGTAAAACGCTATGCAAACTGCAAGATCTACATTGAAGCTTAAAATGCCGCTGCAAACTATTTTACCTCAACTACCACAAAAACAAGTAGTGGTCATAGATAAGCGTGCATTACAGCAAAAAACGGCTAATACTAAACCGGTTCTGTCGCATCTATTGCCAAGTATGATGATATGTGGTATATGGAGCAGAAAAAATAGCAGTATGGTATTCCAAATATCACCAAAACTTTTGAAGTATTTTAAAGGATTTTGCTCCTCTCCTGAAATAATAATGTTATTTGTATATATGAAGTGTAGATTTGCATTAAGTTACAGAGAATTAGAGGAGATGGCAAGTATCAGAGGAGCTAAAATAGATCATGCAACTCTTCAAAGATGGTTAATTAAGTTTTCCCCTTTGATAGATCAAGAGGTTAGAAAACCTAAGAAGCCAGTTGGAAATAGTTGGAGAATGGACGAGACATATATTAAGGTTAATGGTAAATGGGTATATCTATATAGAGC
>JAJIYK010000143.1 GCA_020881235.1 Rickettsia endosymbiont of Oxypoda opaca
AAAGTCGATGTCTTTCATCAGAATTTTACGAAGACACAAAAAAACAGCTTTCCTAAAGAAAGCTGTTTTCGAAGATGACCCGTACGGGATTCGAACCCGTGTTACCGCCGTGAAAGGGCGGTGTCTTAACCGCTTGACCAACGGGCCTTGCTGTTATGTTCTAATAAAAAGGATAGCGGCGGCGGGGATCGAACCCCCGACCTCAGGGGTATGAACCGTACGCTCTAGCCAGCTGAGCTACACCGCCACATTTAAAAACTAGTCTTTCATGATATGCTGTCCACTATTCTTATTTAACATAAGATCTAGTGGCGGAGAGAGAGGGATTCGAACCCTCGCACCGCTAACGCAGTCTAACCCCTTAGCAGAGGGTCCCCTTATAGCCACTTGGGTATCTCTCCAAATAACAATCATCAACATCATTCAAGGATTGCTCCCTGAAAACTAGATTCGAAACGAAACATGCGAATTACAACTTGCTATTGGATAAGCCCTCGACCGATTAGTACTGGTCAGCTCCATGCATTGCTGCACTTCCACCCCCAGCCTATCTACCTCGTCGTCTTCAAGGGGTCTTACATACTGGGAAATCTCATCTTGAGGGGGGCTTCACGCTTAGATGCTTTCAGCGTTTATCCCGTCCGTACATAGCTACCCAGCGGTGCTCCTGGCGGAACAACTGGTACACCAGCGGTACGTCCATCCCGGTCCTCTCGTACTAAGGACAGCTCCTCTCAAATTTCCTACGCCCACGACAGATAGGGACCGAACTGTCTCACGACGTTCTGAACCCAGCTCGCGTACCGCTTTAATGGGCGAACAGCCCAACCCTTGGGACCTACTTCAGCCCCAGGATGCGATGAGCCGACATCGAGGTGCCAAACCTCCCCGTCGATGTGGACTCTTGGGGGAGATAAGCCTGTTATCCCCAGGGTAGCTTTTATCCGTTGAGCGATGGCCCTTCCATGCGGTACCACCGGATCACTAAGCCCGACTTTCGTCCCTGCTCGACTTGTAGGTCTCGCAGTCAAGCTCCCTTATGCCTTTGCACTCTTCGAATGATTTCCAACCATTCTGAGGGAACCTTTGGGCGCCTCCGTTACTCTTTAGGAGGCGACCGCCCCAGTCAAACTGCCCACCTGACACTGTCCCCGCACCGGATTACGGTACCAGGTTAGAACCTAGATACGATCAGGGTGGTATCCCAACGTTGCCTCCACGCAAGCTGGCGCTCACGTTTCAAAGGCTCCCACCTATCCTGTACAGATCGTACCCAAATTCAATATCAAGCTGCAGTAAAGCTCCATGGGGTCTTTCCGTCTTGTCGCGGGTAACCTGCATCTTCACAGGTATTAAAATTTCACCGGATCTCTCGTTGAGACAGCGCCCAAGTCGTTACGCCATTCGTGCGGGTCAGAATTTACCTGACAAGGAATTTCGCTACCTTAGGACCGTTATAGTTACGGCCGCCGTTTACTGGGGCTTCGGTTCACAGCTTCGGATTGCTCCTAACCACTCCCCTTAACCTTCCAGCACCGGGCAGGCGTCAGCCCGTATACTTCGCCTTACGGCTTCGCACAGACCTGTGTTTTTGCTAAACAGTCGCTTGGGCCTTTTCACTGCGGCCCCCTCGTGCTATTCACACTACCGGGGCACCCCTTCTCCCGAAGTTACGGGGTCATTTTGCCGAGTTCCTTAACGAGAGTTCT
>JAJIYK010000144.1 GCA_020881235.1 Rickettsia endosymbiont of Oxypoda opaca
AACCTACTAAAGATCTCAAGCCTAATGCTTGCAACAATAAAGCCGCTAAAGCACAAATATTAGCACAAGAGCAACAAGAAGCTTTAAAAGCTAAACTTGTACGATGGAAAAAAGAATACAAACAAGTTTTAAAATTATTGCAAACAAAATACCCTTTATGCTTTTCTATTCCAGCAAAACCACTTGCCATAGGTATTCACAAAGAAATTATAGCTACAGAAAAAGAGTACTTTTCAAACCAACAAATTCGTAGATTCTTTAAAAGATATTGCTCTAATAAAAGATACAAAAAACTATTGATCGAAGGGAAACAACGCTTTAACCTTAATGGAACTCCTGCTAGTTTAGTAACTAAAGAAGAAGTGCCACCGAAAACTGATAAATCCTTTAAACCTAAAAAGTCATAATAATCTGATCTTTACAGATATTCTTTTAGAAAAGCAGCTTTGCTCCTTTTCACATCTATATTTTATATAAATAATTATTAGGATCTAAAATATGCAATTATCCCGCTCATATGATACTACTAGCATCATCGATAAAAACACAGATACAAAAACAGAAAGCAATATTACCTCTAATTATAAAAAAAGACGTGAGGAATTAAATAGAATAGTAAAGCATCATATAGCAAGGCAGAGGAATAACGTAGTACAAAAGAGCAAAGCTTTATCTGTCTAAAAACGAACGTTTCCGTACACCCCTTATTCCTATGTCCATAAATTATATTGACTTACTTTAGTACATATGTACTATTCAGGACACCCTTTTTAATACAATTTACACTATCTTCTATGTCTCGTACTTTTGCATATGCCCGCGTTTCTAAACTCGAACAAATACCTGAAAATCAAATAAGAGAAATTGAATCAGCAGGTTTTACCATCGAGCCACACAGAATCATTGTTGAAACTATATCCGGATCAATGCCTATAGCACAACGCCAAGGATTTGCAAAGTTACTAGATAAGATGGAGAAAAATGATGTATTGGTGGTAACTAAGCTAGACCGATTAGGACGTGATGCTATTGATGTAAGCATCACAGTTAATAAACTAGAGAAAATAGGAATTAAAGTTCATTGTCTTGCACTTGGGGGTGTTGATCTTACCAGTTCAGCTGGAAAAATGACTATAGGAGTAATTAATACTGTTGCTCAATTTGAGCGTGATTTGTTAATAGAGCGTACTCAATCTGGGCTTGCGAGAGCTAAAGCAAATGGTAAAACTCTCGGACGACCACAAATTTTAGCAGAATTACAA
>JAJIYK010000145.1 GCA_020881235.1 Rickettsia endosymbiont of Oxypoda opaca
ATTATCAGCTTTGGCAGTTAGCTCTTGGATAGTATTTTCCTGCTTCTTGATTTTATCTTCAAGATAGATAATGCTTTGCTCCTTTAGCTGTAGTATGCCATTATATTCTTTTTGTGTTAGTTGCTTTTCAAAATCATATTGCTGTAATAATTGGTTACGTAATAATTCTTCGGCAGTATAAACTGCTTCTTTTATCTTATCTGCCATGCCATCTACTTGCATTTTTAATGAAACATATTCTTGTTCTTTGGTGGCCAAATCAGCTTCTCGTTTTAGTAAATTATCTTTTAACTCTGACAACTCTTTTTCAATTAAGATACGTTTATTATTATACTCATCAAGTTCCTTACGACGTTTTAACTCTAAAGTATAATTATATTCTTCTTCCTCACGTTTTCTAGTTTTGCTAAGCAATTCTTTCTGTTCCTTATAGTCTTGTTCAAGTGCTGCTCGTTGTTGTTGCCAATGCAATTTCTGACTATTTATATCTTGTTCAAAATCTTGTTTTCTTTGACTCATCTCCTGCTCAAAACGCTCTTTTTGCTCAGCTTGTGCTTGTAATAAAGCTGACAAACTATTTGCTGTTTCATTAATTTGGTATAATTCCTGCAAATGTTGTTGCTCCAAAATAATAGCTTCTCGCAAATTAACCAATTTTTCAAATTCGCTCAATAATTGTTCTGATAAATTATCAATCTGTTTGATAGTTTTAGATTTTAAGCTACTTAATTCAGTTAATATACTATCAGATGAATCAATGCTGACCTTACTTACTAACTCTTGTTTCTCTTGCTGTTTTTTCTGTTCTTGAGGGGTAGCTAGCTGTTTATCATTTAACTTAGCTAACACCTCATTATAGGCAGTTAAAATTTGCTCCTTAGTACTTTTAACAGAAATTTCTGGCATAATTGATTTTTTGCTCATTATCTTTATAAGTTATTTTATTAATTTTTTTGGATGATTTGCCATAATATCTGGCTTTTAATAATATTAATTGGTTTTTAACAATGCATTCTCATTGATTAATTACTGATTTTAATTTCAATTATTGAAAATGAATATTTTTAAAATTTAATCATCTAATTCTTCAATTTGCTTTTTAGTTAAGCCAGTAGATTCAGATATTATCGTAATTGAAACATTTGCTTTTTTTAAGTTTTTTGCTATTTCTATTTTTTCTTCAGTTTTTCCGATCTGCATACCTC
>JAJIYK010000146.1 GCA_020881235.1 Rickettsia endosymbiont of Oxypoda opaca
CCGTCATTGCGAGGAAATTTACGATAGTAAATTGACGAAGCAATCCAGTAAAAATGCTAATTTTAGCATAATTTTATTATGTTTTATGGATTGCCACAGCCACTTCGTGGCTTCGCAATGACGATTTTTGCAACGTTCGTACAACACAGGGTCAAGCCACGGTATGACACCATACTTGTAATAACCATAATATGGTAAATTATGATCCATGCAACAACACTACAGTCGCTTACAATGACGATATCTATCTTTATTTTGCAACGCCATTAAAATAAATATTGTTTTAATAAATCAAAACCGTAAGAATTAATTATTATACTTTTAATATAATCTAAATCTATTTTTTCATTTTTTATTGGAATGGGTAATTCTAGATTTTTTAAATTATTTAAACTTAATTTTCTAGAGTAGTTATATCTCCATTTATGATTTTTAAGTAGTACGCCGATATATAACAATAAATATGGATTATATTCATCTTTTAATGTTAATACAGCATTATCTCCGCTGGTAATAAAATCGTCAATCTGGAAAAATACTTCTCCTACACTTCCGTTCATTGCAATAGATAAACATTTGCCCTTAAAATTTGGCTCTTCATCCGTAAACTGAGACACACCGTTATTTAATGATGTTGTCGTTACGTATGGAACACTGCCTTGTGAACTTAAAGCATTCTGCGGTAACGATGTTTTTTTCTCAATATTACATAATGTAAAAACTTTTATAAGTTGAATATTTTCATTTTCCTGAATTTTATCTTTCACTCTTACTTGCGGAAGTAGATTTTTTAATTTATCTTTAATCTTAAACTTAAGAGGCTCATATTTTATAAATTTTAAGTTTTGAATCCTTCTACCGATTAGCATCCTTGAAAAACTAAATTTCCATTTAATCATATTGATTTGAGAAGCATAAAAATAAATTTCTTCCTCTTCCATAACTCTTTTCGGTACTAAAACAATTAAACCGCTACCACCATTACCTCTAGGTAAAAATGGAGGGGTGTGAATTGTTGCCTCACAAAAAGATGAGATACAAATACATATTTTATCAAATACTTTATCTGTTTCCATCGGCTTAACAAACCCAACAATAGAATTATCATAGTCACCATTTGTAATAAATGGGGTATTTCCCTTTTCGTAATATTCAAATCCTTTGGATTTAGCATTCTCTATCTTAAATAAATCACCTACGCTAAGCATCTTATCTATCTTTTATTATTTATTCTTGATAATGTAGCAAGCACAACTTTTTATTAAATCTTCATGTATGGACCTCCTGTAGAATGCAAGAAAAAAATAACATCAATAATAAAAAACAAATGCAGTCATGTATCCGGCTTATAGCTAATAAATCAACCTAATTTACTCTACAGCCCTGATGGAATTCGCTGGCTTACAA
>JAJIYK010000147.1 GCA_020881235.1 Rickettsia endosymbiont of Oxypoda opaca
ACTAATTATTTGTGCCCTCTGTTCTGCTGTAATATTCTTCCTTCTAATATTCATCACACTATTATTCCTAATGTTATTAATACTATAGAATAATACTACAACCCTTTTGCTTTTATAGACCGCCTTTACCAGACGGTTACAGTACTAATAAAGATTTACAAATAGAAAATGGGGAATTTGCAACGATAACTTCAGTAAGTAACGATAAGTTTGTTACTAAAACAGATAGCGGGAAAGAAATAGAATTTAATCCTCAAGATGTAAGCTTTAAACATGGTTATGCTTCTACAGTGTATAAAGCACAAGGAGCCTCAATTAAAGATGTCTATATATTACATAATCTAGCAGGAAATAGCAGAAATTCCTATGTAGCCATGACTAGACATATAGAAGAGGTAAAACTTTACTATAATAGGAAGGCTACCAGAAATATGGCCAGTTTAATATCGCAACTTAGCAAAATAGATAATAGGCTATCTAGCATTAATTTTAAAACTTTAGAAGAGTTGCTAGCAGTTCAGGAAAGCAAGAGTCCTAATATTATGGATAAAGTAAGTAATTGGTTTAAAGGGGTAGTAGAAGATATTAAGGATAGATTACACAGTAACGATAACTATTACCACTTAAGAGTGAGATCAAGATCATCTGCTAAAGTAACAGAAATCCTAAGAAGCACTAGCACAAATTTTGCCACAAGCCATAAAGCCCAAGAAGAGCGAAAAAGCTCTTCTTATAACCTCAAGAATTGTAATAAACAAGATACAACAATAAGTGTTAAATTACAAGAGGATATTATGGCAAAGAATAAAATAGATTATAATTCTATTAATAAACAAAAAGCAGTAGAATTAAAGCAACGATTATCATTTAAAGCGGAAGAAATAGGTAGAAATTTGCTAGGTAGTCCAAACAAGCATTTATCAAATAGTCAAGTGTTACGCTGGGAGAAAGATGGCAAAATAGTGATGAGGATAGGCGGCAGTAAAGCTGGCAGATGGTATGATTTTAGTAAAGGAGAGGGAGGAGATTTATTTACCTTAGTACAAAGAGAAAAAAATTGTGATTTTGTAGAAGCTAAGAAATATTTACAAGATATGGTTGGTATGTCAACCAACGGAGGTAAATATCTAGAAGTAAATTTAGCAGCAGACAAAAATCAACAAATTAAAACTCAAACAGAGCAAGAGGCTGAAATAGCAAAAATTAAGAGAGCTATAGGATTATATGAAAAATCAGATGCTATAAAATATTCTATGCCCAATAATGTAGCAAAAAGATATTTATCAGAACATCGTGGAATTAAAGAAGTATTAACAAGATACCAACTAAGTAACGATCTTAGAACCAATATGATGTGGGACAGTAATAGCAAACAATATTATCCTGCATTAATTGCTTTTGCTAGAAATAAAGATGGTAATATTACCGGTGGACAATCAATTTATTTAAACAAAGAAACAAATAATAAAGCTGATATTGAGGTTAATAAACGTTCATTTGGTAGAATCAGAGGTTCTTTTGTTGAGATTAATAAAAATAACGAACAGCAGAACGTACAAAGCAGGAATGTACAAAGCAGTAAAGATGGCAATAATTCAGCAAGTAATGTAACGATTATAGCAGAGGGGCTCGAGACAGCTTTAAGCATTGCGGAAGCTGGTATTAAAGGCAAAATTCTTTGTAGTTTAGGTGTAAGTAACATTAGGAACTATGAGCCTATCAAAGGAGAAAGAATAATAATTGCTGCTGATAATGATGGCAAAGACGCAGTATCAGTTAATACTGTAATTAAGGCTCAGGAAGAATTAATTAGGCAAGGAGCGACGGTAGCAATAATACGACCACCGGAAAAAGGTGATTTTAATGATATGTTAAAATCCCAAGGAGCAGAATCTATAAACAAGCTTATAGAGCCTGAAATAGCAAAATTAACAGCAGCTAGCAAAGTAACAGAACTTAAATCATCCTTAAAAGCAAGTGATGATAGAAAATCACAAATTAAATCTATAGAATTATTATTTTCAAAATTTGCAAATAACGATAATAACGGACTAAATAATTTGCAGCAACAGCAAATAACAGCTCTAGCAAAGTTTGGCACAGCAGAAAATATCGATACTGCTTTACAAATCTACAGAGAAAAAGGTATAGATTCTTGTCTGCTCTACAGTAACAAGATTTGTGAGTCGGTAATAGAGAAGAAGATACAGAAAGATTTACAAATTATGCAGAATAAA
>JAJIYK010000148.1 GCA_020881235.1 Rickettsia endosymbiont of Oxypoda opaca
ACATCAATCCTTGGAAATATCTGCAAAAACTGCTTGCAACAATCCAAGATTATAAAGCCAATAAAATTACAGACCTCCTCCCTTGGAATATTATACTAGATTAAATATTAATTCTAGACCACCTTCACCAGACGCTTACTTTGATTATTAATAAAAATCTATAGCAAACTTCTCTGAATAAACTGATTAAATTAATACAATTTAAGATTTAAAATCTAATATAAATAAAAAAATAATTCCTTAGTCAAAATTAGACTAATCCTTAACCTTCTTTCCGAATCAGCAAAACAAATAAAAGTATAGCAAGATAATCATCATTGTTCAAGATCTATAAAGAAGTAGCAGAAATAGAGGTTGGCTCTTAGTTTGCAAAAACAAAAGAGGCACGCAATATATAAACCTAAAGGTTTATTTTTGCTTTCTGGTTCATGTGTTTCTGGATTTCTGTGGATGATTTTAAGATTGCATGGTAATGTCAATGATGGATTGAACATTGTTAGAATTAATAAACCATGGCGATACAGTTTGCAAGAATAGAAATAGTAAGTAGGAGTGAAGGTAAAAATGCTTGCCTTAAAGCTGCCTATAATGCCAGGCTGATTATTAAAGATGAGAGAACTAACATTACTTATAATTTTAGCAAAAAAGGCGATAATGTTTATCATGCAGTATTATTACCTAGCCACGTAGATCAGAAATTCAAAAATCCAAGTATCTTGATGAACGAAGTGAAAAGGAGTGAGAAAAGAAAAAATAGTCAATTATTAAAAGATATAGTTATAGCACTGCCTGATGATAAAGAATTGGATTTAGATGATAGAATAGCAATTACTCATGAAATCATTGAAGAGATGGGATGGGTAAAGAATGGGCTTGGAGTTCAGGTTGATATTCATAAGCCACATGATGGAGAGAAGAATTGGCATGCCCACGTGCTTGTTACTACCAGAAGATTTGCAAAAGACGGAAAAACATTAGGAGCTAAGGCAGTAGATTTAAATCCTAAATTTGCCAAAGTTAAGGGCAAAGCATTTATTATCCCAGAAGATCAGATAATTCATGAGAGAGCTAAAGAAGTAATCAATAAATATTTTGCTAAATTAGGTTTAGAAATCAGAGTAGACCCGATAAGCTTTAGCCCTGAGCAGCATGTTGGCCCTACTAGAATGCGAAGTATTATCAATGAGATATCTGAGCAAAATAACATATGCAGGCTTGCCCATCTTGAAATCATCAAAGGAGCAGATGGAGTGCTTGATCGCATGATTCGTCATCAAGCTATTTTTACTAAATTGGATATAGAAAAAGCAGTAAAAGAGATTAAAGAAGAAGCAGAAAAGCAAAAATTAATAAGGGAGGTATTAAATTCAGATAGGCTGGTAAAACTATATAATGAAGATGGCACGGATACTAAATACTATACTACTAAAGATATACGGGATGAAGAATTAAGGATAGTTAGAATAGCAGATAAGGTAAATAGCCAGATTCATTTTAATAACGTTATTAAGCTTAAAAGTGCTATCGATAATCTTGCAAATGTTAATGAAGCACAAAGAGCAAGTCTACAGCATATTTTAATTAATAATCAAGGGATTAGGGTCTTGCAAGGTAGAGCCGGCACCGGTAAGTCGCAAGTACTTGCTGAAGCTTATAAAATTGCCACTAACTATGGGCAAAATATTATAGGACTCGCTCCTACTCATAAAGCAGCATCAGAGCTTAAAAGTAAAGGCTACCGGCAATGTCATACAGTAAAAGGGTTTTTATTTAAATTATATAATGGTAAAGCTAATCTACCAAGAAATACTACGCTAGTAGTAGATGAAGCAGGAATGGTAGGTAATAGTGATTATTTAGAATTATTAAAAGTAGCAAGGAGTAATAATTGTAATCTGATACTGGCCGGAGATGAGAGACAACTCACTTCCGTTGAGCGAGGAGGAATGTTTGCAGTATTGGCTAGTAAATTTGGCTCATATGAGTTAAGTAGCATTAGAAGACAAAATAAAGTATGGGCAAGAGAAATGGCTTCATGCTTTGCAAAATCAGATATTGCCGGTGGTCTGCGGTTACTAGAACAGCATAAATGTTTAAAGATTGATCATACGCTAGAAGAATCAATGGTAAGATTAATTAATGATTGGAGTAACAGCAAATTTGCTCTAAATGAGCGTTTAATAATTACCATGCGTAATGCTGAAGTAGATAGTATTAATCAAGGGATCAGGGAGTTACTAAAAGCTAAAGGCTTGCTTACCGGTAAAGAATATAGACACTATCTATCATCTGAAAAGCACGAAGATTATATGGCAGGAGATCGTATTTTGTTTAAAA
>JAJIYK010000149.1 GCA_020881235.1 Rickettsia endosymbiont of Oxypoda opaca
CTGCCTCCCGTAGGAGTCTGGGCCGTGTCTCAGTCCCAGTGTGGCCGGTCACCCTCTCAGGCCGGCTACCCGTCGTCGCCTTGGTGAGCCATTACCTCACCAACAAGCTGATAGGCCGCGAGTCCATCCCCAACCAAAAAATCTTTCCACCACCAGACCATGCGGCCAGTGATCATATCCAGTATTAGACGTCGTTTCCAACGCTTATCCCAGAGTCAGGGGCAGGTTACTCACGTGTTACTCACCCGTTCGCCACTAATCCACCCAGCAAGCTGGGCATCATCGTTCGACTTGCATGTGTTAAGCACGCCGCCAGCGTTCGTCCTGAGCCAGGATCAAACTCTCCGTAAAAAAATACAGACCCAACACCCGAAGGCATCAGACCGAGTTGATTCTGACTGTTGACTGTCTACTGACAATCTTCAATCCAAAAGGAATTGCTTCATGACCCAGTCAGCAAGCCGACCAGGCACGAGGTCAATCAATAAATTGGCATTGACAATGTGCACGCTGTTGAGTTCTCAAGGACCAGACGCACTTGCTCTTCGGCTCGAGTTCGAGCTTCAGCCACAAGGCTTGTGTTCTTGGCTTGCCACCGGTTGTTCGTCGGACCCGGAGGTCCAGTGGCTCATCCCGAGGGGAGAGAACCGGTGGGCTTGTCATCCTAGGCGTCGAAGCGATCCGGCGCAAGGCCCGATCTGAACTTCAGTGGAGGATGGTCCCGCTTGAGGGCCGACGTGCTCTGGGCTTTCGCTCCAGCCGCTCCGCCGCACCTTTGGGGTGACGAGTAAGAACTATACGCAGCCCTGAGCGGGTGCGCCAAGCCAGCTCCCATCCCGGGCGTGTCGCGTTGTGCAACACACGTCGCCCGGACGCAGTGATGCCCGGTTCCGCAGGGGAACCGGGCATCACGAGAGGTCGAGCGATCGGGGTCAGCCGAGCGTCACACCGGCGAGGGTCTTCTTGCCACGACGGAGCACGAGGACTCCCCCGGGCAGGGCGAGGTCGGACAACGGGGCGGCCGCGTCCTCGGCTCGGACGTTGTTCACGTAGACACCGCCCTGGTCGATCGCGCGTCGGGCCTCGCCGAGGGACTTCACGAGTTCCGTCTCCACGAGTGCCCGTGCGACGTCCGCCCCGGGGTCGAGCGTGACCGACCCCGGCAGCGCGGCGATCGCCGACCGCAGGGTCTCGGGGTCGAGCGCACCGAGGTCGCCGTTGCCGAACAGCGCGGCCGCGGCGTCGATCGCCGCCTGGGTCGCCATCACGCCGTGCACGATCGAGGTGACCTCGAACGCCAGGGTCCGCTGGGCTTCCCGTCGGAAGGGCTCGTCGGCGACGGCCTGCTCGAGTCGTTCGATCTCGGCGCGCGTCAGGAACGTGAACTGCCGCAACCGGGCGATCACGTCCGCGTCCGTCGTGTTGAGCCAGAACTGGTACATCGCGTACGGCGAGGTCATCTCGGCGTCGAGCCAGATCGCGTTGCCCTCGCTCTTGCCGAACTTCGTGCCGTCGGAGTTCGTGATGAGCGGGGTGCCGAGGGCGTGCACCGTGGCGCCTTCGGCGCGACGGACGAGTTCGGTGCCGGAGGTCAGGTTGCCCCACTGGTCCGAACCGCCGGTCTGCAGCGTGCACCCGTACTGGCGCCAGAGTTCGCGGTAGTCGAGTCCCTGCAGGATCTGGTAGCTGAACTCGGTGTAGCTGATCCCCGCATCGGAGTTCAGCCGCGCGGCGACGGCGTCCTTCTTGAGCATCGAGTTGACGCGGAAGTACTTGCCGACGTCGCGCAGGAAGTCGATCGCGGACATCGGGGCGGTCCAGTCGAGGTTGTTCACCAGTCGGACGCCGTTGTCGCCGTCCGGGCTGAGGAACCGCGACACCTGGGTCTGCAGTCGGGAGACCCACTCGGCCACGGTCTCCGGGGTGTTCAGCGTGCGCTCGGCCGTCGGACGCGGATCGCCGATGAGACCGGTCGACCCGCCCACCAACGCGAGCGGCTTGTGCCCGGCGAGCTGCAGCCGGCGCATGGTCAGGAGCTGCAGGAGGTTGCCGCAGTGCAGCGACGGGGCCGTCGGGTCGAAGCCGCAGTAGTACGTGATCGGCTCACCGTCGAGGGCCTCTTGCAGCGCGGCCTCGTCGGTCGAGACCTGCACCAGACCGCGCCACTGCAGTTCGTCCCACACCGAGTCGAAGGCGGGGTCGTTCTGCTGGCGCGTCAGGACGTCTTGAGCGGTATCACTGGACACCCCGCCATCGTAGCGGCGACGGACGACCGGCAGGCGCGGCAGCCGGGAGGCCCGTGGCCGGGTTCACGGGTCGAGGGCACCCTTGTGCCGTCGGTACGTCGAGACCGTGGGGTCACCCGTCAGCCAGAAGCGCCAGGGGTACTGCACCCCGCCGGCGATGCCGCCGACGCCGGTGCGCGGAGCGCGGGAGATCCGTGGGACGGCAGCGCCGGCCC
>JAJIYK010000150.1 GCA_020881235.1 Rickettsia endosymbiont of Oxypoda opaca
AGCCTATAATGGTAAGGCTTGTTGATACAGCTATTTTTTCTAAAGGATATAAAACGGAGCAAATCAAAGAAGCAATTTTAATTGGTTCTTGCACTGGGGATATTTCATCAGAGCGGGCTAAATGCCGGTTAGAGACGGTATCTTTATTAAATCGTAACGGCAAGATAATTGAAAAACCGGTAGAAGGCTGGTTAATAGGAGAAGATGGTAGACCCGGCATTAAAGGGATAGTTGTTGATAGATCATCAGATGTCGCAAGGATGGCGGTACTTAACGGCATACTTGGCGGGATAGCACAATTTTTTCAGAACCAGGCAACAAATAGCATATTTCCGGTGTCACCGATTACCGGTCAGCAAAATTCCTTAAAAGCTCAGGATTCTCTTAAAGCTGGTGTTTATGCCGGTACCGGTAATGCTTTAGAAAAGCTTGCTGATTTTGCAATTAAACGGGCAGAAAGCATGAGTCCGGTAATTGTTGTAGCTTCAGGTAGAGTAATAGATGTAGTATTTAGAAAAGGTTTTGATTTAAGGAATAATAAAGATACTGGCAAAGTAGATAGATTACTGCCGCCAACTACTACTGATTATTCGCAAAAGGCAGCAAATTATAGTAATTATCAAAATTATTCTGGGAATAAAGTGACAAGTTTTACTAAGGCAAAAACTAAATTGCAAGAACGTTTTATCAAGGATAATGGGACTGATGAAATGAAATAATAGAATGGACCTACCCTATATACAGAATGAGAAGCAGATGCTAATCTTCTAGGATAGGAAATGAATCCTAAACAACAATAAGGAGGCCCATATGGAAGTTACCACAATTGGTATAGATATTGCAAAAAAAAATTTTCAAATTCACGGTGTAGATAAAAATGGTAAGACAATATTAAAGAAAAAATTAATTAGAGAGCAGGTTCTAACTTTTATGTCTAACTTACCAAAATGTCTAGTAGGCATGGAAGCTTGCGGTGGTTCTAGCTATTGGGCGAGAGAATTAACAAAATTAGGTCATAATGTAAAACTAATGGCTCCACAATTTGTTAAGCCTTATGTTAAAACTAATAAAAATGATCAAGCCGATGCAGAAGCAATATGCGAGGCAGTAGCAAGACCTAATATGAGGTTTGTGCCTATCAAAACTGTAGAGCAACAAGATATTTTATTTATTCATAGGGTAAGGCAACGATTGGTAAAAAACCGTACAGCTCTTGCTAATGAGATCAGGGGATTATTACATGAATTTGGTTTTGTTATTCCGCAAGGAATCAATAAGATTATGACAAAATTAATTGAAATTTTAGATGAAGGGGATTTAAGTCAGTTAAGCTACCAAACGTTTAGAGAGTTAAAAGAAGAATTTCTAGAGAATGATAAGAAAATAAAAGAACTAGAACAAAGGTTAAAAATTATAGCTAGCCAGTATAGTAATCACCAACAACTAATGACGATACCAGGTATAGGGTTAATTACTGCCACAGCCTTAATAGCTTCAATAGGTAATGCTAGTTGTTTTGAAAATGGCAGGCAATTATCAGCATGGCTAGGATTAGTGCCAAGGCAACATTCTAGTGGTGGCAAAGATAAGTTACTAGGTATTAGTAAAAGAGGTGATATCTATTTACGCACTTTGTTAATTCAAGGAGCAAGAGCAGTACTGAATAGTAAGATAAGATTTACCACGAAAGAACAAAAATCTAAAAAAGATTATAGCAAGTTTACCGAGTGGATGTTTAATTTATCTGAACGGAATGGGCATAATAAAACAATTGTTGCAGTAGCTAATAAACTAGCAAGGGTGGTTTTTGCAGTACTCAGTTCAGGTAATAATTATACCGAGAGTAAAGTTTGTAGCTAAAGAATTGGTATAAATAATTGACAAGATGATATTATAGATAAATAGAAATTTAATAGATTCTAATCCGGAATATGCGAAAGAATGATAATATTGATGGTAAATAAGACGAACCTTAGCTTACAAAAAAAACTGATTCTGTCAGGGGCTTGTTTAGAAGCCGATGAAATGATAAGTAATAAGTTTTGTAAGCCAGCGAATTCCATCAGGGCTATAGGGTAAATTTAAAGTGATTTATTAACTATAAGCCGGATACATGACTGCATTCAATTTTTTTGCTGTTATATATTATTTTTTTCTTGCATTATCGGGTAGGTCCATACATGAC
>JAJIYK010000151.1 GCA_020881235.1 Rickettsia endosymbiont of Oxypoda opaca
CTGCAAGCTTGAAATTCTGCAATTAAAAACTTGCTTAAACCACTTTGCATTAAAATATAAATTAATTCTTAGAGCAAATCAGGCGGCAATGACGGAATTGCAAAATTTATACAAATTTAGTGGCTTGTGCGTAAGGTGAGTCAGTAAAAGGCTTAAAGCATTAGAAGCAAAAATGGCTCAGGATGGTATTGTTCTTACTGAGGCTCAGTTACAAGTACTAGAGAAGCGTCGTAATGAAAAAGAAGCACATGGAGAAATTGAAACGCAGCATCCAGGTTATCTAGGATGTCAGGATACATACTATGTAGGTAATTTTAAAGGTATCGGTAAGGTTTATTCTCAGGTATTTATTGATAGCTATACTAGGGTAGCAGATGCTAAACTATATACTGATAAAACAGCTCTTACTGCTGCTGATATGCTGAATGACCGCGTGTTACCATGGTACGAGACCCAAGGAATACCAATACTTCGTATTCTTACAGACCGTGGGTCAGAATATAAGGGGAATATAGAGCATCATGCTTTTGAGTTATTTCTTAGCATAGAAGGTATAGAACATACTACAACTAAGGCATATTCTCCACAAACAAACGGTATGTGTGAGCGTTTTAATAAAACCATGAAACAAGAATTCTTTGATACAGCAATGCGGAAAAAGATTTATACAGATCTTGATGATCTACAATTAGATCTTGATATTTGGTTAGAGCATTTCAATAATGAAAGACCTCATTCCGGTAAATATTGTTATGGAAAAACTCCTATGCAAACTTTTAATGATAGTAAGAAATTAGCTGTTGAAAAGAATAATGAAATCTTGTATCTTGATTATCTATCTGACAGTCAAAACTTAACTGACAATCAGGTACAAAATTTATAGTGTCTGTAAGATCAAATCTTCAGGCTGTTGAAAAAGTCTAAAATGATTTAAATATATTACAAAATATAAACTCTTAGTTATACTAATATGTGTTTATTTAGCAAAATTAAGTTATTACATAGCAGGGATTAGGTATAAAAATACTTTTTCAACAGCCTGTCTTGACTTCTACAATTTAATAGATACATGAGCTACCACACTAAGATTATGCCATGGGTTTACTATTAGTTTGAGTGTGCCAAAGCTTAGCATATATACCTTGCTGCTGTAATAGTTCTGCGTGACTGCCTTGTTGGACAATCATGCCTTGATCTAGCACCAGAATGCGATTAGCATACTTAATAGTATTCAATCTATGAGCAATACTAATTACTGTACGATTACGGCAGATTTGATCCATATTAGCCATAATAGCTGCC
>JAJIYK010000152.1 GCA_020881235.1 Rickettsia endosymbiont of Oxypoda opaca
AAATATCAAGTAATTTTTCTTTCAATTCTTATTTCCGTGATTATTGTTTATCTCCTCATTTCTTATATTAATTTTACACTTCTTGCAACCTTCACTGCGTAACATGAGTTAGATAAGGAGTTCTTCTTGTTAGAATCTGTTTCTGCTCCATAAAGTGTCAGCAGCTGTAAGAGCATTTCATTACATGATATATCTAATTTATTACTAATATTTTTAATTAAATCTATCTTAAATATATTAGATTCTTTTAGTTCATGCTTTGCCTTTTGTAATTCTTGCTCTAATTCTTGATGCTTATCTGTAAAACTATATTCTGGGTCAGATGGCATTAATGTGACAGATATAGGAGATAATTGCAATATCCAAGCTTGCTGCACCATATTTTTAACTTTATTGTGATCTTGTTGTTGATTTGTGTTATTAATTATCATAACATCTCCTTGCTGTTAAAGTTAAGAAAACAGCTCAGAGGTTAAAGTGTTAGAATGTTGAAGTCTTGAATTTAACCTCTGAACCAGAACTGCACCATGCAGCTCATGGTAAGGACAGATATCACCACAATTCTGCGAAGTACAGAGGATTTAAGAGCTTTTTTGACAGATTTTTATACAATTGGGCAAACAGCTGCATAAATGAGACAGACTTAAAATATAATATTTGTTAGCCCTATTCTTTATCAATTATACATAGATAAAAATAACACTAAGTGATGCTATAATAAATACTAAAATCCCTTTGAATATGCTGTTTTTCTCGCATTTAAGCCTATTTTCTGATATAATCTTTAGTAGAAAATAAAGATAAATAACAAATTATGTCAGTAAAGAACTTAGATAAACCGCAACCATTCTTACAATGGGTGGGTGGTAAAAGAAAAATTGCCGATCAATTAATTAAGTTTTTTCCATCAACACTGAATAACTACTATGAACCATTCCTTGGTGGTGGTGCTTTATTCTTTCAAGTTAGAGATAAATTTAAACATTGCTTCCTATCTGATATTAATCTAGAGCTAGTGACGTCCTATAATGCGGTTAAGAAGAATCCAGATAAGGTTAGTAAACTATTAGACTCCCATAAAGAAAAACACTCCAAAGAACATTATTATCAAGTTAGAAGTAATAATGACAGTAATGACCCAGCGAAGATTACTGCAAGATTTATCTATCTTAATAGATATTCATTTAAAGGTATTTACCGAATTAATATTGATGGCAAACCAGCTCAAACTTTCTCTGGTAGGAATTATAGTAAATCT
>JAJIYK010000153.1 GCA_020881235.1 Rickettsia endosymbiont of Oxypoda opaca
GCAAGCTTGAAATTCTGCAATTAAAAACTTGCTTAAACCACTTTGCATTAAAATATAAATTAATTCTTAGAGCAAATCAGGCGGCAATGACGGAATTGCAAAATTTATACAAATTTAGTGGCTTGTGCGTAAGGTGAGTTAATAACTCCCATAGTCATCTTACCAGCTGAACTAGTAAGATCAACGCTCCCAAGTGCAAGACAATGAACCTGAATTCCCATTGTCTCTAGTTTGTTAACTGTGATGCTTACATCAATAGCGTCACGTCCTAATCGGTCTTAACTTGGTAACAAATCAGAACATCTCAATTTTCCATCTTATTTAACAGGTGTGCAAAACCTTGACGCTGTGTTATAGGCATGGAACCAGAAACCGTTTCAATAATTATTCGATGTGGTGCAATAGTAAATCCAGCTAATTCAATTTCTCTTATTTGCTTTTCAGTATCTTGCTGTATTTTAGAAACACGAACATAAGCAAAGGTACGAGAATATAGTGTGGTGTAAAATGTATTTAAAATGCTGTCTTAAATAATACATGTGTACTAAAGTATGTCAATATAGTTTCTGGATGCAAAGATTAGACTTTCTTACTTTAATAGAATTATTTAGGTTATCAGTTTATTATAATAAAGATTTTATCAACACAAATTTTGTAGTTATAATTTTAGCATCTTATTAGCAAACAGATTACTAAATTTATCCCTATTTTTTAGTGAAATGAGTAAAAATTAAGGCATTTGGTTATCAAAAGCATTTTTCCCAATTTCAGTCCATTGATCTTGTATGTTTGGGCGGCTAGTTAATTCATGCTGCAAAGAAAGCAAAGCACCAAGTAAGCTGTTAGTAGGAAGGCAGTCTAATTTAGCTTTAACCACTAAACCACCCATGCTAATTAAATGATGAGTACGAGCTTTTCGTTCTTGAATTTTAAGTCTTGCTTCTTCAGTAATAATTTGAGCTTTTTTTTGCTGCAATTTTAATCTACGTTTTATGACATTATCCATAGAGATAGTTTTCATTTTTGATTGTCACAATCATCATGAATACTCAATAAATTATGGAAGTCAACTGCATAATTATAAATGCTAAGAACCTGTCTTGAAAAACTAATTGTTCAATTCAATAATACTGAAACATGTCACTTTTGAGGTGTTTAATATCTAAAAAATTTACAAATTTTAGAAAAATTACTATCTTATTGATATAGATTTTAAACTACTTGTGATAAATTAC
>JAJIYK010000154.1 GCA_020881235.1 Rickettsia endosymbiont of Oxypoda opaca
AGGGGTGAAAGGCTAAACAAACTTGGAAATAGCTGGTTCTCTCCGAAAACTATTTAGGTAGTGCCTCAAGTATTACCTGCGGGGGTAGAGCACTGTTTAGGCTAGGGGGTCATGGCGACTTACCAAACCTATGCAAACTCCGAATACCGCAGAGTACAGCTTGGGAGACAGAGCACCGGGTGCTAACGTCCGGACTCAAGAGGGAAACAACCCAGACCGCCAGCTAAGGTCCCTAAAATTGGCTAAGTGGGAAACGAAGTGGGAAGGCTAAAACAGTCAGGATGTTGGCTTAGAAGCAGCCATCATTTAAAGAAAGCGTAATAGCTCACTGATCGAGTCGTCCTGCGCGGAAGATGTAACGGGGCTAAGCCAGTTACCGAAGCTGCGGATGTGCAATTTATTGCACGTGGTAGGAGAGCGTTCTGTAAGCCTGTGAAGGTGTCTGGTAACGGATGCTGGAGGTATCAGAAGTGCGAATGCTGACATGAGTAGCGTTAAAGGGGGTGAAAAGCCCCCTCGCCGTAAGCGCAAGGTTTTCTACGCAACGTTCATCGGCGTAGAGTGAGTCGGCCCCTAAGGCGAGGCAGAGATGCGTAGCTGATGGGAAACAGGTCAATATTCCTGTACCGATGTGTAGTGCGATGTGGGGACGGAGAAGGTTAGCTCAGCCAACTGTTGGATATGTTGGTTCAAGCCTGTAGTCATGCTCGGTAGGCAAATCCGCCGGGCTAAGATGAGGGGTGATAACGGGTCTGCTTGCAGACGAAGTGAGTGATACCCAGCTTCCAGGAAAAGCCACTAAGCTTCAGCTACACACGACCGTACCGCAAACCGACACTGGTGCGCGAGATGAGTATTCTAAGGCGCTTGAGAGAACTCAGGAGAAGGAACTCGGCAAATTGACACCGTAACTTCGGGAGAAGGTGTGCCCTCAGTAAGTGAAGTTGTACAGACGGAGCTAAACGGGGTTGCAAAGAATAGGTGGCTGCGACTGTTTAATAAAAACACAGCACTCTGCAAACACGAAAGTGGACGTATAGGGTGTGACGCCTGCCCGGTGCTGGAAGATTAAATGATGGGGTGCAAGCTCTTGATTGAAGTCCCAGTAAACGGCGGCCGTAACTATAACGGTCCTAAGGTAGCGAAATTCCTTGTCGGGTAAGTTCCGACCTGCACGAATGGCGTAACGATGGCCACACTGTCTCCTCCTGAGACTCAGCGAAGTTGAAATGTTTGTGATGATGCAATCTCCCCGCGGAAAGACGGAAAGACCCCATGAACCTTTACTGTAGCTTTGTATTGGACTTTGAACAGATCTGTGTAGGATAGGTGGGAGGCTTTGAAGTGAGGACGCTAGTTCTCATGGAGCCAACGTTGAAATACCACCCTGGTGTGTTTGAGGTTCTAACCTTGGTCCATTATCTGGATCGGGGACAGTGCATGGTAGGCAGTTTGACTGGGGCGGTCTCCTCCCAAAGCGTAACGGAGGAGTTCGAAGGTACGCTAGTTACGGTCGGACATCGTGACGATAGTGCAATGGCATAAGCGTGCTTAACTGCGAGACTGACAAGTCGAGCAGATGCGAAAGCAGGACATAGTGATCCGGTGGTTCTGTATGGAAGGGCCATCGCTCAACGGATAAAAGGTACTCTGGGGATAACAGGCTGATACCGCCCAAGAGTTCATATCGACGGCGGTGTTTGGCGCATCGATGTCGTCTCATCTCATCCTGGGGCTGAAGTAAATAACCAGGGTATGGCTATTCGCCATTTAAAGAGGTACGGGCACTGGGTTTAAAGCGACGTGAGACAGTTTGGTCCCTATCTTCCGTGGGCGCTGCAGATTTGAGGAAGCCTGCTCCTAGTACCAGAGGACCGGAGTGGACACACCTCTGGTGTATCGGTTGTCACGCCAGTGGCATTGCCGAGTAGCTAAGTGTG
>JAJIYK010000155.1 GCA_020881235.1 Rickettsia endosymbiont of Oxypoda opaca
GTATGGTGTCATACCGTGGCTTGACCACGGTATCCAGAAAAAACCTTAATAAAAGACTGGATTCCGTGGTCAAGCCACGGCATGACATTGAAGCCATTTTTCGAGCCATGAATAACGCTGGCGAAGAGACACCTCGCCATGACGATTCCGGCATTGTTACCTGGTTCGACTGTCGATGGCAAACGGAACTTAGTAAATTTGGTGTTTGCTAACCTGGAATTAAACAGCGAGAAACTTGATTATAATCTACGTCCGCCGTTTGATGTATTCGTGAATTTGCCGGAAAATGTTGAATGGTGGAGATGAAGGGAATCGAACCCTTGACCCTCTGCGTGCAAAGCAGATGCTCTACCCCTGAGCTACATCCCCTGTTATTTATTAATGAGATTTGTGAGGTGAAATGAGGTGAAATATTAAGATAAACTTTTTACTAATCCCCAAGCTAATGCTTTGCCGTTATTTCCTAAAACTAGATCGCCGGAACCTTCATATTCGGCTGCCAAAAAAGAAGTTTGAGCGGATATAAGCTTTACCGGCTTAATTTTCTGACCGTTATAAAAATATTCTTTAGCTTGCTCCCTAGAAGTCGGGTTATTTTTTGAAGCAGTTTTTGCTTTTGACATACAGAATTAATATTTATTTAAACTTAAAAGATAATATAAAATCTTTTTACTTATTTGTCAATAAGAAGGAGCGGTAAATTTAGCAAGACCGGCACAAGGAAATATAATTATTTACAAAACAATACATCATGCTATCATTTCGGTAAGGTTTTAATTATTTAATATAGAGGTAATAAATGTCAGCTAACTTAGCAAGATTATTAGAAGGAAAAAAAGGGTTAATTACCGGCATTGCAAATAATATGTCCATATCTTGGGCAATTGCTCAATTAGCCAAAAAACATGGGGCAAGGCTTGGTTTCACTTATCAATCGGAAATCCTTGAAAAACGCATAATGCCTTTAGCTGAAGAAGTAGATTGCGATTTTGTAACAATGTGTAATGTTACGGATGAAGATTCAATTAATAAGTTATTTGAAATTATTAAAGAAAAATGGGGAACATTTGACTTTCTCGTTCATTCTATGGCCTTTGCCGATAGAAATGAATTAAAAGGGCGTTATATCGACACGAGCTTAGCCAATTTCCTAAATTCAATGAATATATCCTGTTACTCCCTTACAATGCTTGCAAAACATGCAGAGCCTTTAATGACTGACAAGGGAAGTATTATAACGTTAAGTTATTACGGTGCTGCCAAAGTAATCCCTAATTATAATGTTATGGGAGTCGCTAAAGCTGCATTAGAAGCAAGCGTTAAATATCTAGCGAACGACATGGGTAGTAATAACATCAGAGTAAATGCTATTTCGGCAGGACCGATTAAAACCCTTGCAGCCAGCGGTATTAACGACTTTAATTCTATGCTTACCTCTCATGAAGCAAATGCACCGTTACGCCGGAACACTTCAGGACAGGATGTAGCAGGAGCAGCGGTATATTTACTAAGCGAGCTATCTTCAGGCGTTACCGGTGAAATACATTATGTCGATTGCGGTTATAACATAATGGGCAGTAATAGACTTAAAGGTTAGTATGGCGATGTTGTTGCGTGGCTTGAAAAAAGTGCTATATGTCATTCCTGCGAAAGCAGGAATTGTAAAGGTTACGTAATTCGTTGACAATTTTGTAAGAAAGCAAGAGGAGTTTTAGCTGCCAAAGATTGATGAGTTCTGATTTCATTATAATAAATTAAAGAGAACGTTCATAGAACTGTGTCAAACTAGAAAGCTCTTCCAAAATTTAGCCTATTGGGAAAGTAAATATCTAGCTGGGAAATTGTCAGTGCCCAATTTGATACTGGCATGTTCCATTTAGCTGTTATCTGTTTTATA
>JAJIYK010000156.1 GCA_020881235.1 Rickettsia endosymbiont of Oxypoda opaca
ATAGCAAGTTATTAGAAGATAAGATAAAAGAGCAATTTGACCAAAAAGTTAAGAATCAAGATCAACAAGCGAAATATGCTGAAATATCTAAGATAAAGAGAGCTGAAGAATTATATGAAAAATCAGATTCTATAATCTATACGACGCCAAATAATATAGCAAAAAAATATTTATTAGAACATCGTGGAATTAAAAAAATATTAATAGGATATCAACTAAATAATGATCTTAGAACCAATATGATGTGGGACAGTAATAGCAAACAATATTATCCTGCATTAATTGCTTTTGCTAGAAATAAAGATGGTAATATTACCGGTGGACAATCAATTTATTTAAACAAAGACACAAATAATAAAGCTGATATTGAGGTTAATAAACGTTCTTTTGGCAGAATCAGAGGTTCTTTTGTTGAGATTAATAAAAATAACGAACAGCAGAACGTACAAAGCAGGAACGTACAAATCAGTAAAGATGGCAATAATTCAGTTAGTAATATAACGATTATAGCAGAAGGGGTAGAAACGGCTTTAAGCATTGCAGAAGCTGGTATTAAGGGCAAAATACTTTGTAGTTTAGGTGTAAGTAACATCCGAAACTATGAGCCTATCAAAGGAGAAAGAATAATAATTGCTGCCGATAATGACGGCAAAGACGCAGTATCAGTTAATACTGTAATTAAAGCACAGGAAGAATTAATTAGGCAAGGAGCGACGGTAGCAATAATACGACCACCAGAAAAAGGTGATTTTAATGATATGTTAAAATCCCAAGGAGCAGAATCTATAAACAAGCTTATAGAGCCTGAAATAGCAAAATTAACAGCAGCTAGCAAAGTAACAGAACTTAAATCATCCTTAAAAGCAAGTGATGATAGCAAATCACAATTTCAGTCTACAGAATTACTATTGTCAAAAATGGTAAATAACGATAATAACGAACTAAATAATTTGCAGCAACAGCAAATAACAGCTCTAGCAAAGTTTGGCACAGCAGAAAATATCGATACTGCTTTACAAATCTACAGAGAGAAAGGTATAGATTCTTGTACTGCTTATAGTAACAAGATTTGCATAGCAGCAATAGAGCAAAAGATACAGAAAGATTTACAAATAATGAAGAATAAATTTGATCCTAATTATAATCTTGGTGATAAAAAATTTTGTGATATAGTAGTACATGATTTTCAAGGCAAAAGTCATCTCGTTCCTGAAGATTACTTAAATGCTATAGGAAGGGATAAACAAGTAATGCAGTATATAAGTCCAAGCTCAGAAATAGCTAAAGAAATAAAAAGCGCGGTAAAGAATTGCTCTGAGATCAAACTAAATCAAGGAATAAGAGTTTAGGATGTAATGTAATAATATTTTATCAAGTTAAAAAATGTCAACATATGAGTGAACAAGGAAACCTGCTGGGTGATCCAGATAAAGGCACGAAGAAAGCTAAGCATGATAAGATATTTCGTAAGGCACTGGAGAATCCTCTAGTTGCCCATGAGTTCTTTAATGCACATTTGCCCCCAAATATTAAAAGTTTAATAGATTTTCCTAGTTTAGCAATGGAAAATACCACTTTTGTAGAAAGCTCTTTAAAAGATTCTATCTCTGATGTTTTATTCTCATGCAAATTTGATAAACAAGACGGATACTTATTTTTACTTGTCGAGCATCAATCAAAAGCAGATCATTTTATGGCTTTTAGGCTATTTAAATATATGATTAATATTTGTGAGCGATATTTAATACAAAATCCTAAAGCTAAGACTTTACCATTAATATACCCGATGATATTTTACAATGGTCAGGAGAAATACAATGTTGCAAGGAATTTGTGGGATTTATTTGCCAATAACAAATTAGCAAGAGAATTATGGATTAATGATTATCAGTTAGTGAATGTCCATGAAATTCCTGATGAAGAGTTTAAACAAAGGATATGGTCAGGGATATTAGAATTTTTTCTCAAGCATATACATGAGAGAGAGTTATTAAAAAGATGGCAAGAAATATCGGATATATTACCGGAATTAACCAAAATAACGATAGGTTATGATTATCTAGAAATGATATTATATTATACTTTGACAAAGATAGAGCAAGCTGATAAAATAAAGCTA
>JAJIYK010000157.1 GCA_020881235.1 Rickettsia endosymbiont of Oxypoda opaca
TTAGTTACCAGCACGTAATGGTGGGCACTCTAAGGAGACTGCCGGTGACAAACCGGAGGAAGGTGGGGATGACGTCAAGTCATCATGGCCCTTACGGCCAGGGCTACACACGTGCTACAATGGTCGGTACAAAGGGTTGCCAAGCCGCGAGGTGGAGCTAATCCCATAAAACCGATCGTAGTCCGGATCGCAGTCTGCAACTCGACTGCGTGAAGTCGGAATCGCTAGTAATCGTGAATCAGAATGTCACGGTGAATACGTTCCCGGGCCTTGTACACACCGCCCGTCACACCATGGGAGTGGGTTGCACCAGAAGTAGCTAGTCTAACCTTCGGGGGGACGGTTACCACGGTGTGATTCATGACTGGGGTGAAGTCGTAACAAGGTAGCCGTAGGGGAACCTGCGGCTGGATCACCTCCTTAATCGAAAGATCGCAGCTTATTCATAAGCACCCACACGAATTGCTTGATTCATTGTAGAAGACGATGCTGTAACGCGACCCTGTTATAGGTCTGTAGCTCAGTTGGTTAGAGCGCACCCCTGATAAGGGTGAGGTCGGCAGTTCAAATCTGCCCAGACCTACCAATTCAGGTGCAGATGATATACGGGGCCATAGCTCAGCTGGGAGAGCGCCTGCCTTGCACGCAGGAGGTCAGCGGTTCGATCCCGCTTGGCTCCACCACTTTACAGTTGTCCGGAATTTAGAGTTCAGAAATGAGCGTTCCTGCTTAGGCAGTTGAATGTTGATTTCTGGTCTTTGACCAGTCGAAACATCGTTCTTTAAAAATTTGGGTATGTGATAGAAGTGACTGATTGATTACTTTCACTGGTAATTAATCTGGTCAAGGTAAAATTTGCGTTGTTCTCAAGTGCAAATTTTCGGCGAATGTCGTCTTCACGTTATAGACAGTAACCAGATTGCTTGGGGTTATATGGTCAAGTGAAGAAGCGCATACGGTGGATGCCTTGGCAGTCAGAGGCGATGAAAGACGTTGTAGCCTGCGATAAGCTTTGGGGAGTCGGCAAACAGACTGTGATCCAGAGATCTCTGAATGGGGGAACCCACCTAGCATAAGCTGGGTATCATGCACTGAATACATAGGTGCATGAGGCGAACCAGGGGAACTGAAACATCTAAGTACCCTGAGGAAAAGAAATCAACCGAGATTCCCTTAGTAGTGGCGAGCGAACGGGGACTAGCCCTTAAGTTGATTTGAGCGTAGTGGAAGGCTCTGGAAAGTGCCGCCGTAGTGGGTGATAGCCCCGTACACGAAATGCTCTTATCAATGAAATCGAGTAGGACGGAGCACGAGAAACTTTGTCTGAATATGGGGGGACCATCCTCCAAGGCTAAATACTACTGACTGACCGATAGTGAACTAGTACCGTGAGGGAAAGGCGAAAAGAACCCCGGAGAGGGGAGTGAA
>JAJIYK010000158.1 GCA_020881235.1 Rickettsia endosymbiont of Oxypoda opaca
CATTTTAACCGAAAAGTATATATATTGATTGATGAATATGATACACCAATCAATAGTGCTTATATAAAATTAGGGAATAGGTCAGAAGAATTTGAGAAAGTATTAGAATTATTCCGAGGTATGCTAGGTAGTAGCTTGAAGAGTAATCCATATTTAGAAAAAGGAGTAATAACCGGTATACTACGTATCGCTAAAGCTAATTTATTCTCAGATCTGAATAACGTTACTGAATATACATTACTTGATGAAGAATTTTCTAAATTCTATGGGTTTACCCAACAAGAAGTAGATGAATTGTTAACAAAAGTACCCACAAATACTGCTCCTAATCAAATTAAGGATTGGTATAACGGTTATAATTTTGGTGGTGAAATAATCTATAATCCATGGTCAATAATGCAATGCCTAGCTCATAAAGGAACACTTGATCATTATTGGCTAGATAGTGGCGGGACTGCACTTATAGATAAAGTATTATTATCTGATGAAATACAAGAAGATTTGCAGCAATTGTTAGAGGGCAAGGGAATAACCAAAAGGTTATATAAACAAATATCTTTTGAAGAAATAGAAAACGATAAAAATATATTTTATAG
This sequence comes from Rickettsia endosymbiont of Oxypoda opaca, assembly GCA_020881235.1. Classification (GTDB taxonomy): domain Bacteria; phylum Pseudomonadota; class Alphaproteobacteria; order Rickettsiales; family Rickettsiaceae; genus Rickettsia. The sequence goes on from JAJIYK010000158.1 coordinate 597, forward strand.
CTTATTAGTATTTGCCGGTTATTTAAATCCTATCTTAACGAATAACAACAAGGAAGAACCTACATACCTTTTAAAGATTCCTAATAGAGAAATAAGAGGCATTTATGTTGCAAGAGTAATAAAATGGGTATCTAGAAAATTAAATATTGACGTTAGTGACTATGATAGTTTTATTAATTTATTGGTAGAAAGTAAGATAGACAATTTTAAAATAAAACTTCAGGAATATTTATTAAATTCAACCAGCTATCATGATCTACTCAGTGAAAAAGATTATCATAACCTAATGGGCGGAATAATATCGCCTCTTGCTTCTAGATATATGATAGAATCAAATAGAGAATCAGGTTATGGTAGATGTGATCATATATTAATACCTCGGTTTAACCTAGGAACTAATGCAATTATTATAGAATATAAAATAGCAAAAAAAGAGGAAGAGTTAGAACTAGTCGCAAAATCAGGGCTTGCTCAAATTAACAATCTACAATATGACACGAAAATAAAAGAACATAGCCATGTTCAAAAAGTTATCAAAGTTTCTATGGCTTTTTGTGGTAAAGAGGTAGCACTGCAATATCAAGTTGATCAACTTGCTGAGAACGTTCATAGAACTGTGTCAAACTAGAAAGCTCTTCCAAAATTTAGCCTATTGGGAAAGTAAATATCTAGCTGGGAAATTGTCAGTGCCCAATTTGATACTGGCATGTTCCATTTAGCTGTTATCTGTTTTATA
>JAJIYK010000159.1 GCA_020881235.1 Rickettsia endosymbiont of Oxypoda opaca
ACAACAATTAAGAAAATTACCGATATTTGTTTTACGACAACTATCGCTTGTACCTTTAAAAACCATCATCGGATTTGTCTGCATATCTTTTTTCATTTCATTTAACATTGCAAGATACCCAACATTTCCCATATCAGTATTAGGTATAAGAGTTGCAGTATGACAATCCCCTCCTAAACAAAACATTTGTGATCCTGCTATAGAAGAGCTAAGCTCTTTTTTCTGGGCTATACATATGTAATCTCGCCTCCACTGCAAACAGATACTAGCAGATTGTTTAACGCAATTACTGCTTGCAAGTTCACAACCTTGTTGCTTTAAATAATTACACCCATCTTTTGGCTCGCTACTGCATTGATATTTAATTTGCTCTCGAAAGCATGGACGATTAACCCGATATTGATCATAAAATATCTTCTCTCCTTGCTCTAAACACAATCTCCCTAACTCATGACATTCATTATGCTCTATTAATGATTCTAATTCTTCTGGATAAAGAAGCCAATATTCTCCTTTTTCCTTAAATTCTTTTTCCTTTTCTCTAAATCTATATTTAAAATTATATTTATCCCACTTTACCTCATGTCTTCTACATTCAGTTAAATTTCCGCTGCCCCTTGGATTAATACCAATTTCTTCACTAATGTGTTCTAAATTTACTCCTAGCTTTTGGGCAATAATACTTCTTACTTCATTTTGAGTGCCAATATCGCTACGCATATGCATACCATATCGTTTCTTTTTCCAATGAACCGGATATAGCAAGTGGTAATGTAATCTACATATCTCCTCTCCAGATATATCAATAGTTCTATCTTGCCATGCTCCCCATTTATCTATTAATTCTGTTTCTAAATATAGCTTCCTAATTATATCAACCGTAAAATCTACCCCTTCAATACAACTCTTAGCAATTTTTGTTTTGGTAATTGTTTCACTATTAGAAAAACTATATCCTTCTATATGTCTTAAAGGATCTGCCTCAATTTTAACTGAATTAATAATCAAAGGGTTTTTAGGATTAATGTCATATTCTTGAGAAGCATCTATTTTTTTAAGCTCACTTTGTTGTAGTAATTGACCTG
>JAJIYK010000160.1 GCA_020881235.1 Rickettsia endosymbiont of Oxypoda opaca
ACCCGAGACTCAGTGAAATTGAACTCGCTGTGAAGATGCAGTGTACCCGCGGCAAGACGGAAAGACCCCGTGAACCTTTACTACAGCTTGACACTGAACATTGAGCCTTGATGTGTAGGATAGGTGGGAGGCTTTGAAGCGCGGACGCCAGTCTGCGTGGAGCCAACCTTGAAATACCACCCTTTAATGTTTGATGTTCTAACGTAGGCCCGTAATCCGGGCTGCGGACAGTGTCTGGTGGGTAGTTTGACTGGGGCGGTCTCCTCCTAAAGAGTAACGGAGGAGCACGAAGGTCAGCTAATCACGGTCGGACATCGTGAGGTTAGTGCAATGGCATAAGCTGGCTTGACTGCGAGAGTGACGGCTCGAGCAGGTGCGAAAGCAGGTCATAGTGATCCGGTGGTTCTGAATGGAAGGGCCATCGCTCAACGGATAAAAGGTACTCCGGGGATAACAGGCTGATACCGCCCAAGAGTTCATATCGACGGCGGTGTTTGGCACCTCGATGTCGGCTCATCACATCCTGGGGCTGAAGTAGGTCCCAAGGGTACGGCTGTTCGCCGTTTAAAGTGGTACGCGAGCTGGGTTTAGAACGTCGTGAGACAGTTCGGTCCCTATCTGCCGTGGGCGCTGGAGAATTGAGAGGGGTTGCTCCTAGTACGAGAGGACCGGAGTGAACGCACCACTGGTGTTCGGGTTGTCATGCCAATGGCATTGCCCGGTAGCTAAGTGCGGAAAAGATAAGCGCTGAAAGCATCTAAGCGCGAAACTTGCCTCGAGATGAATTCTCCCTGGGTCCTTGAGACCCCTGAAGGGACGTTGAAGACTACGACGTTGATAGGCCGGGTGTGTAAGCGCAGCGATGCGTTGAGCTAACCGGTACTAATGACCCGTGAGGCTTAACCTTACAACGCCAGAAGCGTTCTGGTGGCGTTCGAGAGACGCAAAAGAGATTTTCAGCCTGTGACCGGATAACAATTTAGCGGGAACGAAAGATTTTGTGCTGAAGCAAGGCGGCAAGCGAAGGAAAGGAAGGAGCATACTGAAGTATGTGACTGACTTTGCGAGCGCGGCCAACGCAGCAGCAGTGCAAAAGATTCGTTTCGTGCACCAAGATTTGCCTGGCGGCTTTAGCGCGGTGGTCCCACCTGACCCCATGCCGAACTCAGAAGTGAAACGCCGTAGCGCCGATGGTAGTGTGGGGCCTCCCCATGCGAGAGTAGGGAACTGCCAGGCATCAATTTAAAAAGGGCGACATTCGTGTCGCCCTTTACAGTTAAAAATGCTGATATGGCTCAGTTGGTAGAGCGCAC
>JAJIYK010000161.1 GCA_020881235.1 Rickettsia endosymbiont of Oxypoda opaca
AGTTAGTATTTTGTGCTATAAAACAGATAATAGCTAAATGGAACATGCCAGTATCAAATTGGGCACTGACAATTTCCCAGCTAGATATTTACTTTCCCAATAGGCTAAATTTTGGAAGAGCTTTCTAGTTTGACACAGTTCTATGAACGTTCTCTCATATTATAAAGTTTTCACCCTCTACCTTGACCTGATTTTTTTAGCTGTGTATTTGTTGAGGATTGTCGTTGTGAAATATTGCTCTCACCCACTGATTTCGTGCTCACCCTTCCTACCGGAATTGTTTTTGCAATAGCTGAAGCTTTTTGTAATACTTCTTTATGTATGTGACTGGAGCCGGTACTTTTTCTCTGATTGTTTTCTAAAGCTTCCGGTCTTAGTTTTCTAGGTATATGGCTAAATCCTGCCTCGTGTTTCTGTTGATTTTCTAAAGCTTTCTCTAAATTAGCTACGTGGCTAGAGCCGATATTTGCAACTACATTATATCCTTTACTGCGGACCTCATTAATTACATCAGCCATATATTGTTCACGATTTTCATTATACAAAGCAGTCTCTTTTGTATGTTCTAAATTCCTGCCTTCTAGGCTAATAACTTTAATTCCGTTTTCTTTGGCTGCTTTATATAAAAGTGCATCTTGAAATATAAGTGTATTTTCTAGCTTTTCAGGGAGTTTTAAAGGACTATTAGGATATTTTTCGTTGTGCTCCAATATACTTGCTATTTTAATTATATCCTTCATCCCCTGATTTTCACCATACTGCTTACGCTCAATGGCTATTACTGTATTTTTGTCAATCTTTCCTGCTTGAATTTCTGCAATCAAAGCCTGATTATTGCTACCATGTTCTTTTGTATGGCTATCCTCTGCTCTAATCTTTACAGAACCGGTTTTTTCAGTTTCTACAGATTTTTTAGCATCGATTGCCTTAAAGCTTATATTTGTCGTAATTGCCGCTTCCTTATCAAGTTTGTCAAGCAACCCTTGGTTATCATTTACAGCAGCAAGACGAGCATTTAAATTGTATTTTCCTCGTTCGTTTAGCTCTTCTTGCGGCACAAAATTTGTGATGTTTTCTTTTTCGGTACGGGTAAGGTGTTTATTGCTCCTGGCGGTGGTTGAGGTAGTAGTAGTTGTTGTACTAACGTCAGTAGGAGCTGCTTCCTTGTTAATATCAGCAGGTGCTGGTGGTGGGTTAGAAGGGGTTGCTTCTTTCTCAGTAGGAGTAAGATATTGATTCAGATATTCATCGAACATAATTACCTCACGCCCACGCTTCTTAATTGTACTTATTACTTCATCATTATCTTTATTTATGATTAAAACCTTATCCCTGCCTACGGCTTTTGCAACTATATTTAAACTTCTATATAGTGAACAAAATCTCTCAACGTTTTTGCTTGTTTTGTCGATAGGTACTAAACATATAAGTGAGGATTTAAAGACGGTAATAACAAATAATAAGCTGTTTGAAACAAATTTTTACAAAAACAAATCGTTTTATTTTGAGATAAATACATGAATAAAAATAATGTTATAACTAACAAAAATCCTTTGATGCAAGCATTAGCACAATGTAAATCGGCTTTTTGGATAGTTTTTTGGTTTGCTTTCGTAATTTATTTCTATTTCCGCAGCCGCAACCAGGTCTAATGACAGTTTGGGTATCCGTGCAACAACGCCATTGTTTTTTACAAACTATCTTGCTTACTGAGGGTTGCTGCTTATTGGCTAGGCATTTGGGTTAAATCATTTTAAAAAGTTAGAGGCGGTAGCTGGAAATTACCGTTAGAAAAGATACTACGAACTGGGACTTTAGAAGATTCTAAAGTACTTAAACATAGTTCAGTAAGTCTTGCCTCTAATTCATAATCAATTTCGGTAGCAACAGGTAAAAAGGCAATTAAAGTTTCTGTTATAGTTTTTCTTTGTTTTTCAGGAGATTTTGCTCCTATAGTTTGCATATTGTGAAAGCGATCGAAAAACTTTATAATTAAAGCTTGTTCATTATTTGCTATCGTAAGCAAGTTTAGCATCTCTGCGGAGCTGATTTTGCTATGAGTTTTAATTCTAGTTAAAGCTTCTACCTGTTTTGCTACTTCTTCTCCAAAAATTACGGCAATCATTTCTTTAGTAAGCTCGGTGTCTTCTATAGTATCATGAAGTAAGCTAATAACAATCATCTCAGAGGTATAAAATCTTGCATCTCTATTAGCAGTATAATCACTTACCATATATGCCACTTCTATCGGGTGAGAATAATAAGGCTCACCTGATTGACGCTTTTGACTTCCATGGTACTTTCGAGCGTAATAAAGACCTTTTTTAACTTCTTTAATATTTACCGGATATTTTGCGGAACTATTTAGAGATACAACTTTATCTAGTCGTTTTTGAGCATAACCGCAAATTTCAAATTTTTCTTCCCAGCAATTTATATCTTTCATATTAGGAGCTTTTAATTAATTTTG
>JAJIYK010000162.1 GCA_020881235.1 Rickettsia endosymbiont of Oxypoda opaca
CATTCCGTGGCTACGACCACGGAATCCAGTCTATAATGTCATAAAAAGACTCTAAAATAAGCCTAATACTGCTTTATTTTTCTGGATGCCGTGATCAAGTCACGGCATGACACAGCCTTTTCTTTAACGTTCGTACACTAGAGGGCTTGACCACGGTATGACACCATACTTGTAATAACCATAATACGGTAAATTATGAGCCATGCAATAACGCCGTATCCACGCAGGAATGGCATCGAAAATGTTGAGCTCAAATATATTACTTAAATAACATACAAGGCGAATATATCAATTCTTAAAAAATTAACTTAATGACAAAATCGTATAATATAATTCATCATAAATTTGACGTAGTAGTGGTCGGTGCCGGCGGAGCGGGACTTAGGGCAGCTTTCGGCATGGCAAAAGAAGGCTTAAATACCGCATGCGTTACTAAAGTATTTCCGACTCGTAGCCATACGGTAGCAGCACAAGGCGGGATTAGTGCCGCCCTTGGCAATATGGGTGCGGATGATTGGCGTTGGCATATGTATGATACGATTAAAGGCTCTGATTGGCTCGGCGATCAGGACGCTATCGAATATATGTGCAAAAATGCTGCCGATGCGATTTTAGAGTTAGAGCATTACGGCGTACCTTTTTCAAGAACTAGCGAGGGTAAAATTTACCAGCGTCCTTTCGGCGGAATGACCACGGAATACGGTAAAGGTAAGGCAGCACAAAGGACTTGTGCCGCTGCGGATCGCACGGGTCATGCTATACTTCATACTTTATATCAGCAATCTCTAAAACATAAAGTACAGTTTTTTATTGAGTATTTTGCTATTGATTTGTTGATGGAAAACGGCGAATGCAAGGGGTTAGTCGCATGGAATCTTGACGACGGCAGTTTACATTGTTTTCATGCTCATACTGTAGTACTCGCTACCGGCGGCTATGGGCGTGCCTATTTTTCAGCAACCTCCGCTCATACCTGCACCGGTGACGGCGGCGGTATGGCAATCAGAAGCGGCTTGCCGTTGCAAGATATGGAGTTTGTACAATTTCATCCGACAGGTATTTATTCGGCGGGTTGTTTAATTACCGAAGGTGCTAGAGGCGAAGGCGGATATTTAGTAAATGCTAACGGCGAAAGATTTATGGAACGATATGCCCCATCGGCAAAAGATCTCGCTTCAAGGGACGTAGTATCAAGAGCAATGACTATAGAGATTCGTGAAGGTCGAGGGGTCGGCGAACATAAAGATCATGTATTTTTACATTTAAATCATTTATCACCTGAAATTTTACATAGCCGTCTTCCCGGTATTTCAGAAACCGCTAAAATCTTTGCCGGTATCGACGTAAATCGTGATCCGATACCGGTCTTACCGACAGTGCATTATAATATGGGCGGCGTGCCTACTAACTATCACGGTCAAGTAATAATTAAAGACAACGAAAACCACAATAAAATTGTTAACGGGCTTATGGCTATCGGCGAAGCCGCTTGTGTATCGGTACATGGAGCAAATCGCTTGGGGTCAAATTCTTTGCTTGATTTAGTGGTATTCGGAAGAGCTGCCGCTTTAAAAGCGGCTGAACTTATTAAAGCCGGTACGCCGCATAAACCGCTTACAGATGGAATATTAGAAAAAATAATAAGTAGATTTGATAAAATTCGGCATAGTAGCGGCACTATTGCCGTTGCTGCATTAAGGCTTCAAATGCAAAGAGCTATGCAAAGCCATGCGTCGGTATTCAGAACTCAAAAGGTTCTGGATGAAGGAATGCAAATGATTGATCAAGCAAGGGCACAATATAATGATATTATAGTTAATGATAAATCTTTAATTTGGAATAGTGATTTAGTCGAAGCACTTGAATTAGATAATCTGCTTGATCAAGCAGCGGTTACTGTACACTCCGCCGCTAATAGAAAAGAAAGCCGTGGTGCTCATGCACGGGAAGATTACCCCGATCGTAACGACGCCGATTGGATGAAACATACGCTCGCATGGATTGATGAAAACGGCAAAATAATGCTTGATTATAAGCCGGTAACCCTTACTAGTTTAACAGACGAAGTTAAAGCAGTACCTCCCGCAAAAAGAGTGTATTAAAACAGCGAGTCGGCATTGTTGCGTGTATACCTGCAACGTCATTGCGAGCCGCTGCAAGCGGCGTGGCAATCTAGAAAATAATAATTTTCATAGCATTTTTTGCTGTTTTTTTCCTAGATTGCCACGTCGGCACTACGTCCCTCCTCGCAAGGCATTGTTGCGTGGATCGAATTTTTGCAAAGCGTACGGTGTCATGCCGTGACTTGATCACGGCATCCAGTCTTTTTATTAAGTTTTTTTCTGGATACCGTGGTCAAGCCACGGTATGACACCATACTTATAATAACCATA
>JAJIYK010000163.1 GCA_020881235.1 Rickettsia endosymbiont of Oxypoda opaca
GAATTAATGGTATGGACCTCCTGATGTAGAGAATGAAAAGCAGTGGCTAATCTTCTAGAGTTAATATTTAATATATTAAAACAACAATCAAGGAGGTCCATATGGAGGTTACTACAATTGGTATAGATATTGCAAAAAGAATTTTTCAAATTCATGGTGTAGATAAAAATGGTAAGGTAGTGTTAAAGAAAAAATTGATAAGAGATCAGGTTTTGACATTTATGGCTAATTTACCAAAATGTTTGGTAGGGATGGAAGCTTGCGGTGGGTCTAGTTATTGGGCAAGAGAAATAACTAAATTGGGACATGAAGTAAAACTAATGGCACCACAATTTGTCAAACCATATGTTAAAACTAATAAAAATGATCAAGCAGATGCTGAAGCAATATGTGAAGCTGTGACAAGACCTAATATGAGATTTGTTCCAATTAAAACTATAGAGCAACAAGAAATTTTATCAATACATAGGGTAAGAGAGAGATTGGTAAAAAATCGTACAGCACTTGCTAATGAAATTAGGGGGCTACTACATGAGTTTGGTTTTATTATCCCCCAAGGCATCAATAAGGTTATCACAAAATTAACCGAGATTTTAGATGAAGGAAAATTAAGCCAGTTAGGTTATCAAACATTTAGTGAACTAAAAGAAGAATTCTTAGATAATGATAGAAAAATAAAAGAGATAGAAAAACGATTAACAATGATAGCTAGTAACCTAACTCAATATCAACGATTAACAGCCATACCTGGTCTTGGCTTAATTACTGCTACTGCTTTAATAGCATCAATAGGTAATGCTACAAGTTTTGAGAATGGCAGGCAATTATCGGCATGGCTAGGATTAGTGCCAAGACAACATTCAAGCGGTGGGAAAGATAAGCTGCTGGGAATTAGCAAGCGAGGTGATGTATACTTACGCACTTTATTAATTCAGGGGGCTAGAGCTGTACTAAATGCCAAGGTAAGATTTACATCGGAAGAACATAAATCTAAAAAAGATTTGAGCAAATTTACGCAATGGATGTTTAATTTATCTGAGCGAAGTGGCCATAATAAAACAACAGTTGCCATAGCTAATAAATTGGGAAGAGTGGTGTTTGCCGTACTCAGATCAGGAGATGATTATGTAGAGAGTAAAGTTTGTAGCTAAAGAGTGTGTAGCAACAGAACTATTATAATTAAAATAAATAGTGATTTATATATAGGTAAACAAAACAATATGTAAGAGATTCCAACCCGAAATATGCGTGAAATAATAATATTGATGGTAAATAAGACAAACCTTAGCTTACAAAAAAACTGATGTCTTCAGTGGCTCGTTTAGAAGCCGAGGAATTGATAAGTATATAGTTTGTAAGCCAGCGAATTCCATCAGGGCTGTAGAGTAAATTAGGTTGATTTATTAGCTATAAGCCGGATACATGACTGCATTTGTTTTTTATTATTGATGTTATTTTTTTCTTGCATTCTACAGGAGGTCCATACATGAAGA
>JAJIYK010000164.1 GCA_020881235.1 Rickettsia endosymbiont of Oxypoda opaca
CAGTATTAGGCTTATTTTAGAGTCTTTTTATGACATTATAGACTGGATTCCGTGGTCGTAGCCACGGAATGACAGAATTTTCACCTCTTTATTTAAACGTTCGTACAGCAGTGGGCTTGACCACGGTATCCAGAAAAAACCATAATACTTTTGATTTGGTATACGTCAGTATACTACCTTTCTTCTATGGTCGTATACTCACCTTTGCCTTGTATTACTTTAGCAAAATTTCCTTGTTCTTTTATAGAAAATACTTTTATAGGTAACTTATTCTCTCTAGCAACCGCAATGGCTGCTATATCCATAACTTGTAGGTTATTAGTTATAACATCTTTATAGCTAATAGTGAAATATTTTTTAGCCGCAGGGTTTTTTTTCGGATCGGAATCATATACCCCGTCAACTTGCGTTGCTTTCATTAAAATATCGCAATTCATTTCGATTGCCCGAAGCACTGCTGCACTGTCGGTTGTACAAAACGGATTACCGGTACCGCCGGCAAAAATTACTACTCGCCCTTTTTCCATATGCCTTTTTGCCCGACGACGAATATACGGCTCGCATACACTCATCATAGGAATTGCCGATAATACTCTAGTGTAAATATTTAAGCTTTCCATGATGTTTTGCAGAGTCAAGGCATTAATGACCGTCCCAAGCATCCCGATATAATCGGCCGAGGCTCTTTCCATGCCGACAAAAGCGGCATTAATACCGCGATAAATATTGCCGCCGCCGACTACAATACAAACTTCTGCACCTAAATCAATAACCTCTTTTATATCTTCGGCAATTTTTCTTATTACGCTATATTCATGACCGAATTGTTTTTCTCCCATCAAGGCCTCCCCTGAAACTTTAAGCAAAACCCGCTTGTATTTTAACGCCATATTTTGTAATTTTCTCTTTTTAGGTTTGTATTTAGTTTTAAAATTGTCATGCCGTGACTTGATCACGGCATCCAGTCTTTTTTATCAAGATTTTCCTGGATACCGTGGTCAAGCCCTGTGCTGTACGAACGTTTAAATAAAGAGGTGAAAATTCTGTCATTCCGTGGCTACGACCACGGAATCCAGTCTATAAATGTCATAAAAAGACTCTAAAATAAGCCTAATACTGCTTTATTTTTC
>JAJIYK010000165.1 GCA_020881235.1 Rickettsia endosymbiont of Oxypoda opaca
TCCTTGGGATAGTTGTCGAGAATAGGCTTTAGCAGCATAATATTGAGCTCTTTTCTCAAAGCCTTTAGAAGGGGAGACTTGCATTTCTACGATGATTTGCGTACCATTTTGAGCTTTACAAAGAACATCGACGAGAGATTGTTTTTTATAAGCAATATCAGGGTCTTGGACAGGACTTAAGAAAGTAACATCCTGTATTTGTTCATCATCTTTAAATTCCATGATGTCATTAATGAAATGAATAAGAATATCTTTGTTCTTTTCAGAACCAAAGATTTTTTTGAAGGCGACATCATTTTTAGGATCTAGGAACTTTGAAACTGCCATAATTAGTTACTAATATTTGTATATGCATTAACATATTATAGCACAAAATAGAAGATAAGTAAGTTATAAATTTGTTTTACATTTATCATCATCAATGAATGTAAAGCGGTACAAGCAAGTATTAGAGGTTATTATCTCTGATACGCATAATGGTTTGCCTGCTTGTGTTAAAATGTCTGGCAATAGATGTGATAGTTTTGCCTTCTTGTAGTTGCTGTATAACCTGTTTTTTTTGTAATTCTGCTAAAATTTGTGGTCGTCCGAGAGTTTTACCATTTGCTTTAGCTCTCGCAAGCCCAGATTGAGTACGCTCTATTAACAAATCACGCTCAAATTGAGCAACAGTATTAATTACTCCCATAGTCATTTTTCCAGCTGAACTGGTAAGATCAACACCTCCAAGTGCAAGACAATGGACTTTAATTCCTATTTTCTCTAGTTTGTTAACTGTGATGCTGACATCAATAGCATCACGTCCTAATCGGTCTAACTTGGTAACAACTAGAACATCGCCATTTTCCATCTTATTTAACAGATGTGCAAAACCTTGACGCTTAGCTATAGGCATAGAACCAGAAACCGTTTCAGTAATTATACGATGTGGTGCAATAATAAATCCAGCTGATTCAATTTCCCTGATTTGATTTTCAGGTATTTGTTCGAGTTTAGAAACGCGGGCATATGCAAAAGTACGAGACATAGAAGATAGTGTAAATTGTATTAAAAAGGGTGTCCTGAATATAAAGTCTGTACTAAAGTAAGTCAATATAATTTATGGACATAGGAATAGGGGGTGTACGGAAACGTTCGTTTTTAGACAGCTAGAGCTTTGCTCTTTTGTACTACTTTTTGCTTTTGTTGTTCTATGTGATTTTTAACTACTGCATTTAATTCTTCACGTCTTGTTTTATAATTGTAGGTAATATTGTTCTCTGTTTTTGTATCTATATTTTGTTTTTTGATGACAGTGGTATCATATGAGCGTTGGCATTGCATATTTTAGTTCCTATAATTATTTATAATAAAATATAGATGGAAAGGAGCAGAGCTCATTTTCCAAAAGAATATCTGTAAAGATCAGAAATTTAAGATTTTTTAGATTTAAAGGATTTATCAGTTTTTGGTGGCACTTCTTCTTTAGTTACTAAACTAGCAGGAGTTCCGTCTAGGTTAAAGCGTTGTTTCCCTTCGATCAATAGTTTTTTGTATCTTTTATCAGAGCAATATCTTTTAAAGAATCTACGAATTTGTTGGTTTGAAAAGTGTTCTTTTTCTGTAGCTATAATTTCTTTATGAATACCTATGGCAAGTGGTTTTGCTTTCATTGCGAAACATAGAGGGTATTTTGTTTGCAGTAATTTTAAGATTTGTTTGCATTCCTCTTTCCATCTTGCAAGTTTAGCTTTAAGAGCTTCTTGTTGCTCAGCAGCTAATATTTGTGCTTTATTGTTTTGGGTATTAGGCTTGAGATCTTTAGTATTAGCCGTCTTTTGCTGTAATGTATTTTTATCTATGACCACTACTTGTTTTTGTGGTAGTTGAGGTAAAATAGTTTGCAGTGGCATTTTAAGCTTCAATGTAGATCTTGCAGTTTGCATAACGTTTTACTATTCATTTCTTAGTTTGTTGATTTCAGCAATAGATAAACCGGTAGCAATAGATATAGTATTAATATCTATATTCTGAGCTAATAAGTTCTTAGCAACTAATGTCATGGTTTCAGCTTTTCCCTCAGCTTTTCCGATCTGCATACCTCTAGCTTCGCCTCTAGCTTCAGCGGATTCAATCATGAAATCTTCGACAGCTTTGTTATCCATGATGCGTTTAATTTCCTGCTCATAAGCAAGGAGTTCTGCTTCATTCCAGTTAAACTGATTTAATGCTTCATAAGCACGCCCTACTACA
>JAJIYK010000166.1 GCA_020881235.1 Rickettsia endosymbiont of Oxypoda opaca
GACCACGGTATCCAGAAAAAACCTTAATAAAAAGACTGGATGCCGTGATCAAGTCACGGCATGACACCGTACGCTTTGCAAAAATTCGATCCACGCAACAATGCCTCCTCGCAATGACGAGGTAAAATCGAGCCACGCAACAATGCCGTTTACATAGTTAGATTATTATGTTATTCTAGCCTAGACAGCCTAGCTATAATTAAAAGTTAAACATTATTAGGAGGGTAGTATGAATAAATGGCAATTACATGAAGCAAAAAATAAGTTGAGTAACATTATTGATACGGCAATGCACGGCAAACCGCAATGTATTACTAAAAGAGGAGAAGATGCAGTAATAATCATAGGAATAAATGATTATAAAAAGCTTACAAAACAAAAACTTAATTTTAGCGAATTCTTATTAAGCGGTCCAAAATTTGACGATTTAGAAATTGAAAGAGCAAAAGGTAAGGCTAGAGAGGTTGAATTATGAAATATTTGCTAGATACTAATATTATATCGGAATTACGTAAAAAAAAACCGGATATTAGAGTAATAGAATGGTTTTCAAATATTCATCCTAGCCAGTTATATTTGAGTTGTTTAACTATAGGAGAAATAAAAATTGGAGTATTGAAAATAGCTAAAAAGGATAAGGCAGCAAGCTTAGGATTGATGAAATGGTTACATAATTTAATAATAGATTATGCTGAGAAGATTATTGAGGTTAACCTAGAAATTTGTGAAGAATGGGCAGAATTGATGAGTATAGATAGTACAAATGCTATTGATAGTTTGATAGCTGCTCAAGCAAAGCAAAGAAATATGACGTTAGTGACTAGGAATATTAAGCATTATAATATGTTTGATATACGAATGTTTAATCCTTTTGATACTCACGGCAAGAGGTCTAATGTATAAACACGCAAAAATTAAATTGACTTATAATTATCGTATTATGGTTATTACAAGTATGGTGTCATACCGTGGCTTGACCCTATAGTGTACGAACGTTGAAAAAAGCCTGTGTCATGCCGTGACTTGATCACGGCATCCAGAAAAATAAAGCCATATTAGACTTATTTTAGAGTCTTTTTATGATATTATAAGCTGGATTCCGTGGTCGTAGCCACGGAATGACAGA
>JAJIYK010000167.1 GCA_020881235.1 Rickettsia endosymbiont of Oxypoda opaca
GCGTGACTGCCTTGTTGGACAATCATGCCTTGATCTAGCACCAGAATGCGATTAGCATACTTAATAGTATTCAATCTATGAGCAATACTAATTACTGTACGATTACGGCAGATTTGATCCATATTAGCCATAATAGCTGCCTCAGATTCATAATCAAGTGCTGAAGTTGCTTCATCTAAAATTAAAATCCTTGGATTTACTAACAAAGCTCTAGCAATAGCTATTCGCTGACGCTGACCACCAGATAGACCACTGCCTTTTTCGCCGATCATGGTTTGATAAGCTTGCGGTAATCGTCTAATAAAATCATCTGCACCAGCTAGCCTCGCTGCTTGTACCATTTCTTCTTCACCAGCTTCTGGGCAACAGAGCTTAATATTTTCTAATATTGATCCGGCAAATAACATGTTATCTTGTAATACCACACTCATATTGCAACGTAATGAAGTAGGATCAGCTATGGCTATATCCATACCATCTACTAAAATCTGACCATGCTGAGGAATATAGAGGCGTTGTAATAATCTAGTTAGCGTACTTTTACCTGAACCAGATGGACCGGTAATACCGATAAATTCTCCTGGTTGTATTATAAAGGATAAATCTCTTAATATTTCCGGTGTATCAGCTTGATAGCGAAAACACACATATTGGAACTCTACTTTTCCGGTTAATTTTGGCATAGTAGCAACTCCCTTACCAACTGCTTCTGATTTAGTATCTAAAATATCTCCAATACGACGTAATGCTATTAAACTATGCTGAAACTCTTGCCATATTTGTGCTAATCTTAGAATTGGTTGAGTTATATGATTAGCCAGCATATTAAAAGCTACTAACCCACCAACTGTTAATTCATGTTGTAGTACAATCTTAACGCCAAACCATAATAGCAATGCTGAAGTTAATTTTTGTATTAAGCTAACTCCCTGACTAGCAATAATTGCTACCTTCTTAGCTGAAAATATCGCTCTTAACTGACAAGATAGAACTTGCTGCCAACGCTTTAAAAAAGCTGATTCTGTAGCAGTAGTTTTTAATATTTCAATGCCAGTAATAGTTTCAGTTAAATAAGCTGTAGCGAGACTACTCGCGTCATATTCTTTAGTAACTCGCTGTCTTAATATTGGACCAATACTTAACCAAAACACGACATATAACACTAAGGATCCAAGTACTATCCAAGTTAATATTTTAGCATAACTAAACATTACTACTAAAAACATCATAATAAAAATAATATCTAATACCAACATTAAAGCCGAACCAGTTAAAAACTGACGAATCTGGTTCATTTCACGCACACGAGCAACAATCTGACCAGTTTGTCGATTACTAAAATAGCTTAGTGGTAAAGTTAACAAGTGACTATATAATTTACCAGAAAGTTCAGAGTTAATCTTACTAGCTAAATTGCTAAAGATTTTACCTCGTAAATAACTAAATAAAGGCTCAGCTAGAGCAAGTGCTAATATAGCAATAGCTAGTACCTTTAAACTTGAAATACCACGACTAACTAATACTCGATCTATAACATTTTGGAATAATTTAGGACCTACTAAAGCAATTAACTGCAACATTAATGATAAGGCTAATACATCACGTAACTGATTTATATGCCGCAATATCGAAGGCAAAAACCAATTAAAACCAAATTTAACATCTGTAATTTGCACTTCTTGCTCTGCTAATAATATTATTGGTAGGTTATATTTACTATTATTAGCTGTAGGCAGTAGCTCCTTACTAAGCTCCCCAGTAGCTACATCATAACGCCACCAATATTCTGTTTCAACTTTTTCAATCACACTCCATTGATTAGCTAAACAAACCAATATAGGCACAGGTAATGTCTGCAAATCACCACTAATTTCTTCATAATATTTTGCCCGCAATCCTACTGCTCGAGCTGCTCGGCAAACATCTATCCATGTTAATTCTTGGCAATCTATACCAAGTTTATGACGTAACAACTCCTCAGTTACTAATATTTGA
>JAJIYK010000169.1 GCA_020881235.1 Rickettsia endosymbiont of Oxypoda opaca
CTGATGAAGTAGTTATTACAAATTATCAATTACCACAATAATTTAGTTATATTCAAACTTGATTAATTCAAAGCAATAATCTTGAGTCTTAAAAGCTTCTTCTAGATCTTGCATATGACGATTTCTAACATAGTAATCATTTAAATCCGTTGTTGATTTAAGGATTACCTTGTTGTTGACTATATCTTCCTCTACAACTACTAATTTAGTTAATACAGCAAAATCAATATATTTGTTATAACGTTCAATGAGGAATTTCCTTACTTTATACCATATTGAATCAGGATTTAATTGTTTGCTTAGCTGCAATAGATAATCTTGTTTTTCATCTTCAGTATTATTCTGCTTCGATTCAAGCTCAGAAAATTGTATGATTTTCAACTTCTCAATACTACTGCCATAGATCATTTGTACTTGCTGCAATATTTTATCTTGGCTATGTTCTGAAAGAAGCATATTTTTAAGCAATTTTATTTGATAGCTATTACCTACTACCCCAATAAATAAGCAGGAGCTTAGTAATTCATAAGCTGAATCAGGATTAAAACTACCAACAATTTTACGTTTTAGCTGAGCTTGCAAGCTAGTATCAAGGCTACTTTCTATCTTATCTAGGTATTGCTCTTTAGCGTTGTTTAAGTCGCTAGATTTAAACTGAAATGTAGCATTATTAGCTTTAGTAGTTTCACGTAACTCATGAGCTAAAGCTTTAGCCATATAGTTTAGTAACACTTTCTTATGGCCAAAATGGTGATTGGAATATTCTCCTGCAAGCTTTAAGAGTAATTTATTAATAAATTCCAGATTAAATTCACGATTTGATTTTACTCGCAGTAAATCAGCATCTTCTTGGCTTAAAGGGTAAAAATCTGCTAATTTCTTTCTTTTGAACCAGCCTTTATGATTAACGGCATTCATTGCTACATTATTGCTATTTGATACTGTAGAATTATGTTTTTTAGAAATTTTATCAATAACTGCTTGTAATGTAGTATTAATATGTGTAGCACCTGTTGTGATATTAGCACTAGAGAAATTAGTATTATCAGCTTGTTGTTGATCATTGGTTGAGCTTGTTGTTTTGAATTGTAAATTTGTTTCAAGTTGTTGTTCTTGTAACTGAGTTTGGTTATTATGATTAAAGATATTTTTTTCATTTTGAAAAATTGTAGATTCGCTAGATCTAGATTTATTAGATATATTTTTATTATTATCTATATATATTGTCTCATCCAAACTTTTTTGGGGTTGAGGCAAAATTTCTTTGGGTTTCACCCCAAAGTTTTTTGGAGTAGGTACAAAATTTTTTTCATTTTCAGAAGGTATTTTGCTAGAAGTAGGTTGGAAATTTCTGGCTAGCTTAATACAAGGAGTATTACGGCATTTAATGCCATATTTAACTATTGTTGCTTTATAAAATTCGATAAAGCCACTCTTTTTTAATTCAAGTAAGCATTGTCTTACACGTTCTTGACACACGCCTAGGGACTCTTGAAAGAAGTGATAAGTTTCCTTAAGTTCATCAATGCTATTATTATGATAGATTTGCAAGCGGAAGACTATTAGAGATAGTAGCTGTCTGGCAGTTTTGCTTAAGATTTTACCATTACTGGAAGGGAGGTGACTCCATTCAGGGGGGATAAAATTACCGACAAAATTATAAAAAATGATTGAATTTTGATCACCATGATCATGTGTTGCACAATCAGGAGTAAAACGTGAGCAGCATATAGTGTGCATAAGACCTCAACTTAAACATCAGGTTTAATCGAGGTAATAGAGCAATTAAGACACCATTTTTAAAAATGCGAGGAGCATATAAGCAGCATACAGAGTAGGGAGGTAAAATTAGTAGATTA
>JAJIYK010000170.1 GCA_020881235.1 Rickettsia endosymbiont of Oxypoda opaca
ACATCAGGTTTAATCGAGGTAATAGAGCAATTAAGACACCATTTTTAAAAATGCGAGGAGCATATAAGCAGCATACAGAGTAGGGAGGTAAAATTAGTAGATTAAGAAAAGCTAGGAGGTAAGGTGGTGGGCGATGGGGGGATCGAACCCCCGACCTTTACGAAGTCAACCTAAAAGCCTCTTTTTCCCTGCTTCTTTGCTTCTTTCTCATATACTAATTTAGTACTCATAACCCTTGTACTTATAGTACTTTCCTTGGGTACCAAAAAATTACAGCTTAACTGTAGTAGAGTTGCAATTATTTGTCAATATTAAAAAAATAGTACAAATCTAAAAATAACATGTGGATATGATGAGCATATAATTAGTGCAAATTCATGAGCAATTTTTATCTGGTAATTATATTTAGACCTTTTGAATTTGATAAGAAATTATAGCAACTATTAATTGTTAAATTGTATATAGTCGAGATAAATCATCATTTTTTAAAGTATAATCCTATTTAACATAAGATTTGTTTTTCTAAGTAAAGCATACTACAGTTTAATATATTAATTAAGCTTGGGGAGGATTTATGTCAGTTAAATCACTAGTTTTTACTAAAGAAGCATTACATGAAATTAAAGCTCCACAGGCAAAACGAGATGTATATAAAGATACCAAAGAAAAAGGATTATTGCTAATTGTATCATATGGTGGTAGTAAAATATTTTATTTGGGCACAGTACTTGATAAGAAATATCATAGAATTAAAATAGGTGTGTTCCCTGATCTATCAATTATTGATGCTAGAGCCAAAGCATCTGAATTAAAAGGTGAGATCGCCAAAGGATATAATCCTGTAGAAGAAAAAGCTAGATTATCAAAAGAACTGACCTTTAAGGAGCTTTATGATAAATACCTTAATGAATATAGTAAAATTAATAATAAAAGATGGAAAGATTATGCCGCTTCTGTAGATAGATATGCAAAACATTTATATCCTAGAAAAATATCTACTATTCAAAAAACAGATATTCAAGAATTATTTAATAATTTAACTAAAACCGGTAAATATGGAGCTAATAGATTTCTTGAAGTTTTAAGTCCTGTATTTAGTAAAGCAATAGAATGGGAATTGCTTACAATAAATCCAGTTATTGGCATAAAGAAGCACAAGGAACAATCAAGAGATAGGTATTTAACTAGGGAAGAAATACCACGATTTTTTACAGCAATAGCAGACGAGCAAAACCAGGTAATGCAAGACTTTTTCTTAATAGCTTTG
>JAJIYK010000171.1 GCA_020881235.1 Rickettsia endosymbiont of Oxypoda opaca
ACTAAAAGCTAATTAAATTCTGGTTGGAATTATATATCAGCAATTCATATGATTTGAAGTCTAATATCAAAAATTAAAAATTTTATTCAGATTTGTAAGTGCATCATTTTGGTCATAAAAAAGTGTTTTTAAATTACATGGCTAAAGCTTTAGCGCATGAACAGAGAGAAACTACTCAAGCTAATAGTAAGCAGTTTCAGTTTAATTCTAGCGACTTACACAACGCTAAAGAGCAATACCTAGATAAGATAGAAAGTAGCCTTGATACTAGCTTGCAAGCTCAGCTAAAACGTAAAATTGTTGGTAGTTTTGATCCTGATTCAGCTTATAAATTACTAAGCTCTTGCTGCTTTATTGGGGTAGTAGGTAATAGCTATCAAATAAAACTGCTTAAAAATATTACGCTTTCAGAAAATGCACAAGATAAAATACTACAGCAAGTACAAATGATCTATGGCAGTAGTATTGAGAAGTTGAAAATCATACAATTTGCTGAGCTTGAAGCGAAGCAGAATAATACTGAAGATGAAAAACAAAATTATCTATTGCAGCTAAGCAAACAATTAAATCCTGATTCAATATGGTATAAAGTAAGGAAATTTCTTATTGAACGTTATAACCAATATATTGATTTTGGGGTATTAAGTAAATTAGTAGTGGTAGAGGAAGATATAGTCAACAACAAGGTAATCCTCAAATCAACAACGGCTTTTAATGATTATTATGTTAGGAATCGTCATATGCAAGATCTAGAAGAAGCTTTTAAGACTCAAGATTATTGCTTTGAATTAATCAAGTTTGAATATAACTAAGCTATTGTGGTAATTGATAATTTGTAATAACTACTTCATCAGATATTTTATTGTGCTCGGGCATGGAATATTTAACTTTAATAATACTAATATTAAAATTTTTGTATAAGTTTCTAATAAAAGGAGTATTACTATTAGAAATCATTATTTTAACATTTTTATCATTGAGTTCTGTAGCAAAATCTTTAA
>JAJIYK010000172.1 GCA_020881235.1 Rickettsia endosymbiont of Oxypoda opaca
CAACAGTCTGTAGGGCAAGAAATAGCCAGAACTAAACAAAATATCGAGCAATTAAGCTATAATATGAATTACGTGTCTCAAAACTCTGCTGCTATTGATCGTAATTTAAACGAACCGGTATTAAATAGCATAATTGCCAAAAATATTCCTGGAGTAAGTAGTAAAGAGCAAGCTGCTATGTGGGCAAGTACTCACCAACAAGAAGCTGAACAAATAGCGTTAGATATAGCTAAAATTAATAATACTATACCGCAAAACTTAAATTCTGAAAGTAATATCAATATCCCATCTAAAGAAAGCTTGCGATCAAGTTTTGATAAAAAAACTAAACAGTTAAATGATCAAGCTGCTATTAGTAGTATTGATGATAGAAAAAATGATATTTATGATAAAAATGTAGAACAAATGCTTATTCAAAGTGCAGATAATAATGAAGCAGAAAAAGTAAAGCTTCTTGAGCAGTTATCTGCTAAAGTAGAAGATAAGAAAGCACAGATTCAAGATGAATTTGATAAAACTCCTGAATCAACGATTGTCAGAACTGGTCAGCAAGTAGCAGATAATATTGGTATAAGTGATGAGGCAATTAAGAAAAGAAATATTAAATTACCAGGCTATAAAAATGAAAATAATTGATAAGCAATTTATGCAAAATATAAAAAAATTAGCGATTTTATCTATCTTGCCATTAATACTTTTTAACATTGTTTTAGCAGAAGGCTCAAATAACTATGTTAATGAAAAACTACAACCAATAGATCTACAAAGCAAGATTCAAGATCCAAATATTTTAGCAGAAGAGTATTTTAATATCGGAAAATCTTTTTATAAATTAGGTAAATATCAAGAAGCAATAAAAAATTATGATTTAGCAATTAAATATAAACCTTACTGTGCTCAGTGCTATAACAATATAGGTCTAGTTTTAGAGGATTTAGGACAATATGAGAAAGCAATAAAAAATTATGATTTAGCAATCAAGTATGATGCTAGTTTTGCAGAGGCATATAATAATAAAGGAAATGCTGTAAATAAATTAAGTAAATACCAGGAAGCAATAGAAAACTATGATCTAGCTCTCAAATATAATCCACATTTTGCAGTAGCTTATAATAATAAAGGTAGTGTATTAAACAATTTAGGAAAACATCAAGAAGCAATAGAGAATTTTGATCTGGCAATCCAATATAGCTCAAAATACCCAGAATCTTATTATAATAAAGGGTTGTCTTTAATGTCTTTGTGGCAACATCAAGAAGCAATAGAAAACTATAATCTAGCCATTAAATATAAATCAGATTATACAGATGCTTATAACAACAAAGGTGCAGCTTTAATAAACTTAGGAAAATATCAAGAAGCACTTGATGCTTGTGATATAGCTATCAAATATGAGCCTAATTGTGTAGAAGCATACTATAATAAAGCTATCTCTTTAAACATATTAAAAAAATATCGAGAAGCAATAGAGAATTGTGATTTAGCAATCAAATATGATCCTAATTATATTGCAACGTATTTGGAAAAAGGAATAGCCCTTAGAAAATTAGGTAAATATCAAAAAGCAATTAAGAGCTATGATTTAGCTATTAAGTATAAATCTGATTATGCTGAAAGTTACTTAGAAAAAGGTATTGCTTTAGTTAATTTAG
>JAJIYK010000174.1 GCA_020881235.1 Rickettsia endosymbiont of Oxypoda opaca
AGGCGGAACTTTTGCTGTCAAAAAATAGTAAAAGTTAAACTTTATGGGAAGTATAATAGCATCAAAACGATAAAGTGACAACTACAAAAATGAAAAGGGAACGAGTTTCCACAAAATCCATCCTACCGTCACCTATAGCCTAAGGGGAAAAATCCTCTATCAGCTTTTGTGGCTACATTAGGATTTAGTAGAGCAAGCTATGTAGAATTTGTTAGCAATGAGAAGCTTGTAACATTAATAGAATGCCATAAGCGGGCATTTGATTATTTTGGTGGGGTACCGGAAGAAGTACTTTACGACAATATGAAGACAGTAATACTGGATAGAGATATATATGGTCTTGGCATACACCGTTTTAATAAAGGTATGCTGGATTTTGCAAAACATTATAGTTTTCGATTAAAAGTGTGTAGACCTTATCGAGCAAAAACTAAGGGCAAGGTTGAGCGATTTAACAGATATATAAGAGAAAGCTTTTATAACCCATTAGCGACAAAATTAAAAACTGCAGAGTTAGTGTTGGATGTGGATACTGCAAATTCGGAGGTGCTAAAATGGTTGCGTGATACTGCGAATCGGCGTGTGCATGGCACAACAGTCGAAATACCTGCAGAAAGATTAAAGTTTGAAAGGAGCAATCTTCAGCCACTACCATTGGATTATAGCGGTAGTCATCCTGCAGCACTAGAGATTATGGAAGATAAAAGGGAACGATTTTCTACGGTTGCATTACAATATTCCCTCTGCATATACCAAAGTATACTGGAGGCATTATGAACCTGCAGCACCAACGTATAGAAGAGCTGTGCCGCTCTTTAAACCTTATTCAGATAGCTGAAAATTATTTTGATATTGCACAATCCTCTAGTAAAGAAGACTCAAGTTATACGGATTTCCTCGAGTCAATATTAAAAACAGAGCTGTTGGCACGACAGAATAGAAGTAAATCAATACTCACCAGAATGGCAGGCTTTCCTGCTATTAAAACGCTGGATAATTTTGATTATGATTTTGCTACAGGAATAAAACGCAAGATTCTTGAAGGTCTAAGGTCTCTGTCTTTTGTAGAAAGACAGGAAAATATTATTCTGCTTGGTCCTTCTGGAGTAGGGAAAACCCATATAGCTATTGCTCTTGGTTATGCAGCTACACAATGTGGAATCAAGACTAAATTTACAACGGCTGCAGATTTGATGCTTGTACTTAATGCTGGGCTAAATCAGGGAAACCTGGACTCCATATTCAAAAGAGTAATACTACCATATAAATTACTTATAATAGATGAGTTTGAGTATCTGCCGTTGAAACCGGAACAAGCTAATCTGTTATTTCAAGTTATAGCAAAGCGTTACGAAAAGGGTAGCATAATTCTTACAAGTAATCTGCCATTTGGGCAATGGCACAATAGTCTTGCTCAGGATAGTGCTCTTACAGCTGCTATCTTAGATCGTCTGCTTCACCACTCCACTATACTCAATATTAAAGGTGATAGTTTCAGGCTTAAGGATAAAAAGAAAGCTGGTCTTGTGCCAATAGAAATTATTAATAAACAGGAGGAGGGAGTGTTCAACAAACTGTGTCAAACTAAAGAAATGATAATTTGAAAAAAAGTATTAAAAAAACAATATTTTAAAAATACAGATAAAAAATTATTAACACAGAAGGAGTTTGAGATGAAAAAAGATGTAACCACTAA
>JAJIYK010000175.1 GCA_020881235.1 Rickettsia endosymbiont of Oxypoda opaca
CAACAGTAACCAAAACTTAGAACCATCTGATAGAAATAATGATATTGAGGGTCTTAACCTAAAAGATGAACTAGATGCAGTAGATGGTAGTGGTGGTAATCAGACTAATCATAATACTCCAAATAGTAGTTACAACAGTAATCAAAACTTAGAATCATCTGATAGGAATAATAACATTGAGGATCTTAATCTAAAAGATGAATTAAAAGAACCAAGCAGCAGGATATTAGATCGCATCAGTCAGTTCAGAGCAAGTAATAATGAGGTAATGTTAGCGTTAAAGATGTTTTATCAAATAATCCAAAACAGATTAATAGGATTAAATGGTAAATCACAACCAATATCAGGGGGCGATGAGCAGAATAGAGGTTTTAGTATTTGGGATAATAGTGGTTACGCTATTAGTAAACAAGACAGTGGTAGCAGCATATCATCTTACACAGGAAGAATGCTAGCCATAATACTAGGAGGAGAAATATCATTTAATGATAGCTATATATTAGGCATTGCCTACGGCAATATTCATTCATACTTACGATTTAGTGAAACACTAGGCAAAAGCCGTATTAATTCACACATGGTCAGTGCTTATTACCAAAAAGATTTAGATAGAAATGTTTCTCTACAATTAATTGGTTCACTATCAGGTAGCAATATCAAAAATGTAATCAATGCCCAGAGACATGGTAAATCCTATATTCGTGGTATGGGCATTGAAGGTAATTTAAGCTATTATCACAATTTTACAAGTGGTATGCAATTAGTTCCGAACATTAGTCTAAAATATTATAATATGCTGAATAATTTATACAAGGAACAAGGAGCATATGATTATTTGTTAAAGATTTCAAGGAAATCTAGAAAGGTGTTCAACTGTACTATAGGCAGTAAGATAATATTAAATTCTACAGATATTAATTCGCATCTTAAACTAATTCCATCATTACAAGGCAGTATAGAAAGAAATTTTTTTGCAAGTCATAAGGCAATAACAGCTACATTTACAAGTAACCAGGATATTCCTAAAGAGATCAAAAAAGTAGATATGACAAGAAATTCAAGACTAGGGTATAACATAGGTGCCGGAGTAATAGCTCAAAATAATAATATTAAATTACAGTTTGATTACAACTACTACATGCACAAGAAATATAGCACACACTCAGGAACAATTACGGTAAGATTCGATTTATAAATTTTTGAGTTAATAGGGGCTCTATCCAAATAAGCATACGCATCAAGTTAAGCCATAATTGTTAATAATTTTAGTGTATTTAAGGAAGATAATCTGGTTTTACGATATTTATCGAGAACGTTCATAGAACCATACGCATCAAGTTAAGAAAAGCAAGTAGATTATACTGGTATTACGGTAGTAAATTATGAATTAAAAAGAAGCTAATATATGGTATAAATTTTTGCAAGATTAACAACTAAATTGTGAGAATTTGTACTATGGGGAA
>JAJIYK010000176.1 GCA_020881235.1 Rickettsia endosymbiont of Oxypoda opaca
ATTGTCCAAAATTCCCCACTGCTGCCTCCCGTAGGAGTCTGGGCCGTGTCTCAGTCCCAGTGTGGCTGGTCGTCCTCTCAGACCAGCTACAGATCGTCGGCTTGGTAAGCTTTTATCCCACCAACTACCTAATCTGCCATCGGCCGCTCCGTTCGCGCAAGGCCCGAGGGTCCCCTGCTTTCATCCGTAGATCGTATGCGGTATTAGCAAAGCTTTCGCTCCGTTATCCCCCACGATCGGGCACGTTCCGATGTATTACTCACCCGTTCGCCACTCGTCAGCCTCCGAAGAGCTGTTACCGTTCGACTTGCATGTGTAAGGCATGCCGCCAGCGTTCAATCTGAGCCAGGATCAAACTCTATAGTTCGATCTTGATTTTTTTGCTCTTTCGAGCTACTCATAAATTAAAGAATCAAAGTGAACTTCACTTCTTCTCTTCATGAGCGTTTGTAGTGCTATGCACTAGTTCCAAAAGAACTTGGCAGTTGCCTTCAAACGCCCACGCTTATCGGCTGTATATTTTTAATGATCTTGCAGGAAAATTTCTTTTCCTGCCAGGTCCGCTGCGATCAGCGAAGCCTTGAATTGTAGCACAGCTTTCGCTGCACTGAAACGACTTGCGTTTTCTTTTCACTTCTGAAGCAACCTGGTGGTTGTTTGCCTTCTGAAGGGAAGAGAAAACGCCCAGTCACACGACTGGGCGTTTTCTGCTGTAAGAGCCTGACAATGACCTACTTTCACACGGGAACCCGCACTATCATCGGCGCAAAGTCGTTTCACTGTCCTGTTCGAGATGGGAAGGAGTGGTGCCAACTTGCTATGGTCATCAGGCATAACTTTTTGCTTTGGCGTTCAGTTTGTCGAACGCCTCAGCGAATTCATAGAGACTGAAATCAGATTATATTTGATTGCGACTTGGCATAACTAGTCTTCAATCCGCTTTGGGATCAAAGTTATAGGGTCAAGCCTCACGAGCAATTAGTATTGGTTAGCTTAACGCATTGCTGCGCTTCCACACCCAACCTATCAACGTCCTGGTCTTGAACGACTCTTTAGGGGGCTCAAGGCCCCGGCAGATCTCATCTTGAAACGAGTTTCCCGCTTAGATGCTTTCAGCGGTTATCTCTTCCACACTTAGCTACCCTGCGATGCCACTGGCGTGACAACAGGTACACCAGAGGTGTGTCCACTCCGGTCCTCTCGTACTAGGAGCAGGCTTCCTCAAATCTGCAGCGCCCACGGAAGATAGGGACCAAACTGTCTCACGACGTTTTAAACCCAGCTCACGTACCTCTTTAAATGGCGAACAGCCATACCCTTGGGACCGACTACAGCCCCAGGATGAGATGAGCCGACATCGAGGTGCCAAACACCGCCGTCGATATGAACTCTTGGGCGGTATCAGCCTGTTATCCCCAGAGTACCTTTTATCCGTTGAGCGATGGCCCTTCCATTCAGAACCACCGGATCACTATGTCCTGCTTTCGCACCTGTTCGACGTGTCAGTCTCACAGTCAAGCACGCTTATGCCATTGCACTATCAGCACGATTTCCGACCGTACCTAGCGTACCTTCGAACTCCTCCGTTACACTTTGGGAGGAGACCGCCCCAGTCAAACTGCCCACCATGCACTGTCCCCGATCCGGGTAACGGACCAAGGTTAGAACCGCAAACAAACCAGGGTGGTATTTCAAGGTTGGCTCCACATGATCTAGCGACCACGCGACACCGCCACCCACCTATCCTACACAGGCCGGTTCACAATCCAATGCAAAGCTACAGTAAAGGTTC
>JAJIYK010000177.1 GCA_020881235.1 Rickettsia endosymbiont of Oxypoda opaca
ACCGAGGCCCCTTCCACGGTTTCCAGAAAAACCTTAATAAAAAGACTGGATGCCGTGATCAAGGAACTAGAATGACACAACCTTTTTGCAACGTTCATACACTAGTACATACATACAACAGTGTGCTTGACTGGCATTGTTGCATGGATACCCCAAACGTCATTGCTAGCGACTGAAAGGAGCGTGGCAATCTAGAAAATAAAAAATCTCATAGCATTTTTAGCTATTTTTTACTGGATTGCCACGGAGATAGCTAGCATCTCCTCGCAATGACGAGGTAAAATCGATCCACGCAACAACACAGATACAAGCCACGGTATGACACCATATTTGTAATAACCATAATACGGTAAATTATGAGCCACGCAACAATGCCACTTTCTTAAAAAAAAGTTTTATTATTAGCACTATCTTTAAACTAATATTTAAAGATAAAGGTAAAAAACTTGCTTAATAAATAATGTTATCTTAATCTTTTATTAATTTATAGAATTATAAAGGTTATGAATCAGCTTTCTATCTTACTCTTTATATTACTATCGATATCATTATTTGGTTGTCAATTAGCACCTAATTATAAAAAGCCGACGATAGAATTACCGGCTAGCTTTGATAAATCTTATATTGAAAAGAAAGAAGTTGTAACTCAGCAAAAAAGATGGTGGGTTAAATTCAATGACCCTGATCTGGAGGCTTTAATTACCGAATCGCTAAACGCCAATTCCGATATACTTATCGCCATGACGAACGTTTCGCAAGCTCAAGCACAATTAAATCTTAATAATGCCCAAAGATTTCCGCAAATTAATTTGCAAGGTTCGGCTAATAGGACAAAAAACAGTAAGCAAGTCAATTCTAAAAATAACAATAATAATATCAATCACAATATAGTTAATAATTTTAGCTTAGCCAGTGTATTAAACTATGAAATTGATTTATGGGGTGCAGCGGCAAATGCCGATAAAGCCGCACAGGCTTTATTAGTTTCAGCCGAAGAGAATAAGCAGGCAGTACGGCAAAGCGTCGCTACCAACACGGCAATAGCCTATTTTAATTTGCTTGCTTTGCATAAACAAGTATATCTAACGAGTCACTTAATTACTATACAAAAGAAAATATACGAATTAAATAACAAGCTTTTCTTAGCAGGAACCAGCAACGAAATAGATTTAAGTCAGGCACAATCGTTACTAACGGTTACCGAATCTGAATTACCGATTTTGCAGCAGCAATTACAGGAGCAAAAACACGCTCTGGAAATTCTATTAGGGAGAACTCCTAAAGATATAGTTAACGGCAGCTTTAATCATAATCAAACTATTGATAAATTAGTTGCTCCGACGGTTCCGGAAATATTACCGTCAAAGCTGTTAGAGCAACGTCCCGATATACGAGCGGCTGAGCAGAATTTAATTGCTGCGAATAGTAATATTGGTGTAGTGCGAGCGGCTTATTTTCCGAATTTATCATTAACGGGATTATTGGGGTTAGGGAGTAATAAAGCCGCTAAACTTTTTAATGATTCGGCACATAATTGGCAAATTGGGGGCAGTTCCGCTATGCCGATAATTGATTTCGGTCGAACTAAAGCAAATGTTCAAATTGCTAAGATAACGCAAGAACAATATGTAATCCAATATCGAAATATTGTCGCTGTTGCTTTTCAAGAAGTTATGAACGCCCTTTCGGCTCAAAAAACTTCGGAAGATAATTTTAATATTTGGCAAAGAAACGAGAAAGCCTTAGAGACTTCCGCAAGGCTGATAAAACAACGTCAATTTCGGGGTATCGCCAATTACTTAGATGTATTAAATGCCGAGCAAAGCGTGCTGCAAGCACAAATTAGCGGTGTGACTATTAAGCTTAATCGCCTAAATGCGGCAGTGAATCTTTTTCATGCACTCGGGGGTGAGTGGTAATGGAGAAAAGTTGAGCGTTATTGTGAGGGGGCGTTGGTGTTGTTGCGTAGCTCGAATTTTTGTAAAGCGTACGGTGTCATGCCGTGACTTGATCACGGCATCCAGAAAAAACCTTAATAAAAAGACTGGATGCCGTGATCAAGTCAC
>JAJIYK010000178.1 GCA_020881235.1 Rickettsia endosymbiont of Oxypoda opaca
CGTCAGCTCGTGTCGTGAGATGTTGGGTTAAGTCCCGCAACGAGCGCAACCCTCGTTCTATGTTGCCAGCACGTAATGGTGGGAACTCATGGGATACTGCCGGGGTCAACTCGGAGGAAGGTGGGGATGACGTCAAATCATCATGCCCCTTATGTCTTGGGCTTCACGCATGCTACAATGGCCGGTACAAAGGGCTGCAATACCGTAAGGTGGAGCGAATCCCAAAAAGCCGGTCCCAGTTCGGATTGAGGTCTGCAACTCGACCTCACGAAGTCGGCGTCGCTAGTAATCGCCGATCAGCAACGCTGCGGTGAATACGTTCCCGGGTCTTGTACACACCGCCCGTCAAGTCATGAAAGTCGGTAACACCTGAAGCCGGTGGCCTAACCCTTGTGGAGGGAGCCGTCGAAGGTGGGATCGGTAATTAGGACTAAGTCGTAACAAGGTAGCCGTACCGGAAGGTGCGGCTGGATCACCTCCTTTCTAAGGAGCATCTGACTCTTCGGAGTCCAGAACCCAGATCGAAGGCATACGTTCTTCGCTGGGAGCTCATGGGTGGAACATTTGACATGGCATCGAGATCTGATCTCGGAGCGAGTACGCAACTTCGGTTGTTGGAAAGTTCTGGGTGAGGGGACCGGTGTCTGCACGCTGTTGGGTCCTGAGGGACCGGATGCGGATCCGAAAGGATTCGTTTTTCGTTCCTCTGGGCCTCTTCTGGTTTCCCCTGTTGGGGGTGCTGGTAGGGGTACCGCCCGTACTTTGAGAACTACACAGTGGACGCGAGCATCTTGCAACAGCCTTCGGGTTGTTGCACAAGATGATCTTAAAGATCATTAGTCAATTTCATGCCAGGCCTTTAGTGGGTCTGGTTCGATTCTGATTCAAACTCATGTGATTTCAAGTCTTTAAGAGCAAACGGTGGATGCCTTGGCATCTGGAGCCGAAGAAGGACGTAGCAATCTGCGATAAGCCTCGGGGAACTGATAAGCAAGTTTTGATCCGAGGGTGTCC
>JAJIYK010000179.1 GCA_020881235.1 Rickettsia endosymbiont of Oxypoda opaca
CGTTCTGCCAAGTTATTAGTTAGCTCTATTTGTGAATCATCTAAAAAGAGCCATATCATATCGAATGATTTTAGTATATTATTTGCTACTCTTTGGGCTTGTAAGTATTCAGTATTAGCGATATCTTGCAAGTAATACAACATAATCTTTTTAATCTTTTGCATTACTGCTAAATATCGAGGGTGATCTAGTTTATTTTCTTTATGTAAATTATAAAGCCTAAATATCGTATCAGTTACGCAAAGAAGGTCTGAACCAATTTTAGCAAGAGAGGCATTGTGACTATGAGCGAATCTTTTAAAATCTCTACGCAAATGAGCTAAACATATTTGACGATTGCTGCTGTCAAACATATTATAAGCCGCATATCTATCGCTTATTATTTTCCCTTCATATTCAGGTAAAAAACTTTCTAATATCTTTTGTCCTCTTGAATTAGCTAGCTTAAATACCGTAAAAGCTTTGTTCGTAGCTACCCAGCACCAATGTTTACTACCTTTATTAC
Source organism: Rickettsia endosymbiont of Oxypoda opaca (assembly GCA_020881235.1). Taxonomy (GTDB): domain Bacteria; phylum Pseudomonadota; class Alphaproteobacteria; order Rickettsiales; family Rickettsiaceae; genus Rickettsia. Next base: position 506 of record JAJIYK010000179.1, read on the forward strand.
TAGAACTTGTCTCGTCTAAATGAAGGTAACTGCTTTCTTCAATTTTATTCAATAATTCATTATATTTATCTTCTAACTTAACTGATATTCTGTTCTCAGTATTAGAGATCAAGCCAAGACTAATATCAAGGTTAAATATTTGGTTTAATATTGATTGTACTTCTCTCTTACTATTATTAAAGAATCCACTTAAAGAACTAATTATACTTTCAGCGTTCTTCCCTAATAATCGATAATTATCAAGTTTTGCTTTATATCTTCTATTACATAAAGAGCATACTTTCCTATACAACCTATATTCAGTAACAACCGGCTTGATAACAGGAATTTCTATTTTTTGATGAGTTCTATATTTTTCTTCTAATAACAATGAACCACCGCATTTACAAATCTCTTCATCGGGCATAATATCAACATTGATATCTGACGTTTTTATTTGATAAGCGTTATACTTATGACCTGCTTGTCCCCCGGGATTTTTATCACTCTTGGGTCTTGTCTTCTTCTCTATCCGGTATATATCTTTAGAGCTAGGAAGACCAGAATTGCTAGAATTCTTATTTAGCCTATCTTCCAACTCTATTAGCTTAATCTTTAATTCTTTATTTTCTTGTAAAAGCCGTTGATTGGTTACTTCTAGTAATTCTACTAGCTTTTCTAACTCTATAATTCGATCGGATAGAACATTATTCATTGATGCTGCTACTTATTCTTGTCCTATCTATTTCTATACAATTCTATAACCTTTTTCAACTCCTTATTTATTTTTTATTTATATCCGTGAACGCTCACCATAAATCAGCTTTAATGCTTGGTGAGCAAGAAATTATTGAAACTCAAGAGAATCTCTCTTATGGTGCTAACTCCATGCGTGATGGAGTAAATATGCACAGCTTAGAGAAAAGGAAATTATTAGTAATGCCATCTGAAATCATGAATCTACCAGATCTTACCTGTTATGTAAAACTTGTGGGTAATTTCCCTATTACTAAATTACCAATGAATTTACAAATTTGATTTAAATCCAAAAACATAAAAGCCATTTTAATGGCATTTTTAAAAGATTTCAATTGTTTGATGGAGGGAAATACCTTATAAAGAAAAATCCTATTATAATGCCCCTTTAAATCGCTAATTTAGTATTACGAGTTTTAGAGGTAAGCTGTGTACAAAAAACTTTTTTGTTATTTCAGAATTTTTTATAAATGATTTTTCAAACAGCAGAGTAAATTTTACAAGAAATATGTTTACTCTAAAGAACTAATAAAAGCTTCATCAAGACCGGTTAC
>JAJIYK010000181.1 GCA_020881235.1 Rickettsia endosymbiont of Oxypoda opaca
AAGAAATTTTGCCTCAACCCCAAAAAAGTTTGGATGAGACAATATATATAGATAATAATAAAAATATATCTAATAAATCTAGATCTAGCGAATCTACAATTTTTCAAAATGAAAAAAATGCATCTATTCACAATAACCAACAACAGTTACAACAACAAAAACTTGCAGCAGATTTACAATTTAAGGCAACAAGCTCAATCAACGATCAACAACAAGCTGATAATACTAATTTCTCTAGTGCTAATATCACAACAGGTGCTACACGGATTAATATTGCACTACAAGCAGTTATTGATAACATTTCTAAAAAACATAATTCTACAGTATCAAATAGCAATAATGTAGCAATGAATGCCGTTAATCATAAAAGCTGGTTCAAAAGAAAAAAATTAACAGATTTCCATCCCTTAACCCAAGAAGAGGCTGATTTATTACAGGTAAAATCAAATCGAGAATTTAATCTCACTTTTATTAACAAGCTCTTATTGAAATTAGCAGAACAATACCCAGAACATCATTTTGGTCATAAAAAAGTGTTTTTAAATTACATGGCTAAAGCTTTAGCTCATGAGTTACGTGAAACTACTAAAGCTAATAATGCTACATTTCAGTTTAAATCTAGTGACTTAAACAACGCTAAAGAGCAATACCTAGATAAGATAGAAAGTAGCCTTGATACTAGCTTGCAAGCTCAGCTAAAACGTAAAATTGTTGGTAGTTTTGATCCTGATTCAGCTTATAAATTACTAAGCTCCTGCTTATTTATTGGGGTAGTAGGTAATAGCTATCAAATAAAACTGCTTAAAAATATTACGCTTTCAGAAAATGCACAAGATGAAATACTACAGCAAGTACGAATGATCTATGGCAGTAGTATTGGGCAGTTACAAATCATACCATTTGCTGAGCTTGAATCGAAGCAGAGTAATACTGAAGATGAAAAACAAAATTATCTATCACAGCTCAGTAAACAATTAAATCCTGATTCCGTATGGTACAGGGCACGGAAATTTCTTATTGAACGTTATAACCAATATATTGATTTTGGGGTATTAAGTAAATTAATAGTGGTAGAGGAAGATATAGTCAACAACAAGGTAATCCTTAAATCAACAACGGCTTTTAATGATTACTATGTTAGAAATCGTCATATGCAAGATCTAGAAGAAGCTTTTAAGACTCAAGATTATTGCTTTGAATTAATCAAGTTTGAATATAACTAAATTATTGTGGTAATTGATAATTTGTAATAACTACTTCATCAG